>JBGCDN010000914.1:0-8408 GCA_045105495.1 Planctomycetaceae bacterium | reverse complement strand
CACTCGGGGAAACAGATACCACCGGAGGTTGGCGAGACAACAAACGTGACGGTGGGATTCTCATCGATGTCGATTCCAACGAGATCATCGCCCGCGGTTTGTCGATGCCGCACTCTCCGCGTTGGTATCGCGACCAGCTTTGGATCCTCAATTCTGGAACCGGTGGATTCGGAACCATCGACCTGGTAAGCGGAACCTACAACGAGATTTGCCAACTGGACGGCTTTACGCGCGGCCTCAGCTTTGCCGGACCACTGGCGTTCATTGGGCTGTCACAGGTTCGCGAAAGCGCCACGTTTAGTGGCATTCCAATTGTTGAACGTCTGAAAGATGAAACCAGCCGCAACTGTGGCGTGTGGGTCGTCAACATAGAATCGGGCCACGTCGTAGGCTTTTGCCGGTTCGAAGATGCTGTCCAGGAAATCTTCGCAGTCGGTTTGCTGCCTGGTTGCCGCTTTCCTGATTTGGTTCATGAAGAACCAGACATCCTCGCCAGTTCATACGTCCTACCAGACAGCGCGTTGGCTGAAGTTCCAGATGAGCTCTTGAGCGACGCAACGACTGACGGCGACAGCGAAGAAGCAACAAGCGAGTAATCAGCCCTCCAGAATCCGGGCAAAGACCGTCGCGACTCGCTGGATGTCGCCAGGCGTTCCGAGCAGAATCGGATGGTGGAGCTGCAACGAATTTTCGTTCACACATTCCGCCCCGGACAGATCGCCGATTGCTCGGTATCGCCGTTTGCTGTGCACAGTATGCAGTGCATGAAGGCTTCGGTCACAGGCGACACCGGCTCCGCGAGCCGCTGTGGCAAACTCATCGCGAGTGCATTTGGCCACGTCGGTCACGCGTAAACCCACCTTGTACCATGCGGGCTCAGTGTCAGTCCTGATGGCAGTGCAATCCAGTCCGTCTAAGTTCGCGATTGCTTCTTGTAGGTCTCGAACGCGTTTTGTGCGGTGCCGGTTCGCAGCCTCTAGTACTTCAAGTTGAGGAACCAAAACAGCTGCTTGTAGCTCAGAAAGCGGGTAAGCCGTGTTGCCCCGAAAAGAATGAAGGTGCATCCGCTGAAACAGCTGTTCGTCATTCCCAAAGATCGCTCCACCGCGACCGGCAGTCATCAATTTGCTTCCGCCAAAGCTGATGATGCCAAGAGTTCCGAAACTCCCCAGCCGCCGACCACTGAGGGTTCCGCCCGTGGCCTGGCAGGCGTCTTCGAGAACCGCAATTCCGTGGCGTTCAGCTATCTTCATGACTGCCGGCATATCGCAGACACCACCATGCAGATGCGAAACCACAATGGCTTTGGTTTTCGGCGAAATTGCTTCCTCAATCTGATCAATCCGGATCGTGCAGTCCGCAGGGTCGACATCGACGAGAACCGGCATCGCCCCAAGTGACAGCGTGTTCTTGAAGCTCGCGGCATAGTCGTAGGCCGCGAGGATGACCTCGTCGCCATTCCCAACCTTGAACGCCCGCAAAGCAAGTTCGCTGGCGGCGGTGCCACTGGAACACAGTTCAACGTGCGAACAGCCAGACCACGTCAGTAAATCAGACCGGAAACGCTCCGTATTCGGACCGTGATACTTACCCCACGATCCATCCTCGGCCGCCGCCGCAAGTGCAGCAGTGACGGATTCGCTATGCATCGGCCACGATGGTGGACCGTTGGGAAAGAGCGGTTCGTTTGAAGAATCAGACAAGCGGTTCGTGCCTACTTTTTCTTCTTCAGAGTCTGCATGTACTCAATCACATCAACAAGCTCCTGCGCGGTCATGAGCTTTTGGAGGTCGGCTGGCATGAGTGAAACGGACTGCTTCACCATCTCATCGACTTCGTCTTTCTGGAAGGTTCGCGAGATGGCGTCAACATCTTTCAGAGTGATAGACTCTTCCGTTTCGCTCATCTTCAACCCGGTCACCGATGTGCCGCTATCCAGCAACACAACATACGTCTCGTAATTGTGGCTGATCCCGGCGCTTGGGTAGAGAATCGATTCGAACATCGCCCGACGGCTGAGCTTCTTACCAATCTCTGAGAGATCTGGACCCACTTCACGACCAAGACCATTCACCTGGTGGCACTTAAAGCACGTGCCAGAATTATGGAACACGAGCTTGCCTCGGCTGACATCACCCTTCATCGGAACAAGCTGTGCGAGAGTCGGCAACGGCTTGTTGTCTTTCGACGGTGGTGGAGGAAACAAAGCGTTCGCCTTCTCTTTGACATTGCGTGACGAAGACGAATGCAAAGCGGCTGCGACTGCTTCTGTGAGTGTTGGATCGAGCTTCTTTTGTTCAACCAACTTTGCCATCTGCATGGCGCCATTGTTCAACTTACCCGCGTTTCGCGCACACGCGCGACGAACGGCCAGTGGTGCATTTGCGTTTTTGACCATGAAGAGCAGTGGGCCGGCAGCGTTTCCGTCGGCCGAATTGCCAAGCACATCGGCTGTGGCAACTGCCACGTCTTCTGATTCGTTTGTCAGCCCGGACGTAACGATGTCCCATTGCTTCTTCCGCAACAGCATGCGGATTGCATCGATGCCAATCTCACTGGCCGCGTTTTCCTGAGCCAGCTTCAGTACGTCGGGATACTTCGCAGCCATACCAAACCGCTCTACCAGCTTGGTGAACTGAGGTGTCCCGGCGACATCTTTGAGAAGCGATTCGATCGCTTCAGCATACTTCGGGTTGCCATTCAGTTTTGACGAATCAACCCGGCTAATCGCTTCGCTCATGATGAACGTTTTACGGTCTGCGTCACCCTTGTGGTCGGCGAATGCCAGCTGGATAAGTTGAGGCGCAGCAACCTCTTTGTCGAGGAAGTCGAAGGCGCGAAAGTAGCGAGCCGCCGAGTCAGTCTGTTGATTCAAAATCATCGCCAAATATTTCGGCGTCTCTGAACCCCGCGACCGCCAAACGATGTCGCGGGCAGCTTGTGACTGGATGAGATTTTGCGGATGCCCTGCCGAACGGAACCAGCGAGAAAGGCACTGATCCCATCGCCCGCGAGCAGCCGAACCGAGAGCTTCCAGATACCAACGGTCGCCTTCCTCGTAGAGTTGTGCGAGGTCGGCCCATCTACGCAGGAGCTCCGGAGAAGTCTTCTGTTCCGCCAGTGCGACCAAGCACTCGCGTCGTACTTCTGGTGCAAGATCATTGAAAAGTCGCCGCAAAATTGGTTGGAGGTCCAACCCCTTTCGTCTGGCGAGACGCAACCCCACGATCCGGATGTCGGGGTCCCCATCTGTGATCGCGTCCGTGACGTACGACATCGTTTCAGACTCAAGCTCTCCCAACAGCCACAACGCACGGGCTCGCATACGCGGATTGTCGGACCGCCAGAGTTTCGTGAGTTCCATTTTCGCCGCAGGCCCCATTTCCTTAAGCGCCATCCATGCCATGTATCGCGTCGCGTGATTTGGGCTCTGCAAAGCCTGAATCGCGCCAGCAGGATTACTGAGATCCACTTTCGGAACAGAATACGGTGTCTTTGGCGGAGCGACTCGGAAGATGCGACCACGTTCAATGTCACCCATCGCGTGCCCGCCCACACCGGGGTCGTACCAGTCGGCGATCAACAACGAGCCATCGGGAGCAACGCAAACATCGGATGGACGGAACCACTTGTCTCGTGTCCCTTCGAGGATGTTCTCAATCGTTGCGGTGTAGCCTGCTCCATCTTTCTTCGCCGGATATGCCCGGACGATATTGGGTCCGGCATCGCAGTGGATGATTTGGTTTTGAAAGCGTTCTGGGAGAAGAGTTCCTTCGTAAACACAAATTCCAGTCGGCGAACCGGCTCCGGTTTGAAGCAGGTTTGGCATGACCCCGGGGTCGTTCAAGTGCCAATGCCGCTGCGGAATTTCGTCTTCCCAACCAGTTCGCGGACTCCGCCACCCTGCCCCCGTCAGTTCGTCCTTGTAACCATAGTTGCCGTACTCCATAACGAAGTTAATTCGAACACCTCGGTTGCCATCGTCGTCGTTGTCGGACTGCCAAAGCGTTCCAAACGAATCAACGCAGACTTCCCAGTTGTTGCGGAAGTTCCAACCGAGCGTCTCAAATTCAGACCCGTCCAGGTTGCAGCGAAAGACCATCCCTTCCTGATACGGCTTGCGGCTATCGTTTACTTCGTTACCAGCCTTGTCGATGATTGGCTTGCCATTCCTGTCTTTGATCTGCTTCCCTGCATTCCCAAAGTTGAAGTACAGCTTCCCATCAGGACCGAACACAAACGCGTGGATACCATGATCGTGCTGAGTTCCAGCGATACCGGTGAAGAGAACCTCTTTGCGATCTGACTTCAGGTCGCCGCCATCATCTGTCAGGACAAATACACTGTCACCGGCGGAGACGATGACCTTATTTCCAAGCACACAAACACCATGGGCCGAATCGATATCGCGACCCTGGTAGAATGTGGTCGTCTTGTCTGCCTTGCCGTCGCCATCGGTATCTTCGAGAACAAGAATCCGGTCGCCTGCTTCTCGCGGCGGGTTGGCCTTGTTGCGAAAGTGTCGATAGTTCACGACTTCGCAAATCCAAACGCGTCCCAGATGATCGATATCCATGTTCGACGGACTGAACATCAACGGCTCAGACGCAAACAGTGACACCTCAAGATCATCCGGAACATCTAGGCCTGCAACAGCCGATTCAGCGTCTCGATTTCCGTTGTCTTGCGTCTTGGAAGCTGTTGTAAATCGCCGGGGAGGCTTCTTGTTGAACACACAAAAGCGAACCGTCGTCGCTGAACCATCCCCCTGATCTGTCCCACCATTATCCAGCCCACCCCGCGCTTGGAATCGCGTGTAGCCGGCTGGAACGTCGAACTCAATCATCGAATTGGCGTGCGTTCCAATTCCAAATTCAACGGGCTGCCCGTTGATTCGTAGCGGCCCGCCGCCGACGTTTTGATTCTTGCGAACCTGTCCCCAGCCGGCTGAGGCCGAAGCCCACTTCAAGTCGGTCAGCTTCAGTTCGCCCTTCGGGCCAAGCAGTCGCGGCTCAGCCCAATCCGCCCAGTCGCAGGAGAAACCGTTGTCGCCATCGTTCACAACCAGAAACAGTTTGCGCGAACCTTGCAGATCGACATCGATATCGACCGCATGCCCCTTCTTCTTCACGCACACCAGCTTGCTGTCGAACAGCGGCTTCGTTTCACCCACCGCGTGACCAGCCAACGACAACAATAAACCGCCAAGAACCATCGATTTCATCGCGACACCTTCGTTCAGGGAGAACCTGATTTTACGGTGTCGAACCACGCCTGTCACCCAGTCAACACAATGGGTGAGGGACCAAGCGCTGAGTTACACCGCTGGGTCGTTGTCGAAAAGAGTCAATGAAGTCTGTGCGGAGAACGTACTTGCGGCCTTAGACCATCGGCTTCCACACCGAGGGGTTTCGGAGCTTCTAACCTCTGTCCACGAAGACGTTGGATCGGCGGAGCGATCCACGACTATGGGTTGTACACTCTCGCTCAAGGGTTCAGACGCGAGAGTCTACTGGAACTGCTCGAAGCCGCGAACTGTTGTTCCGTCCGGGACGGTGCTTCCATTTATCTGAGCGTGAGGGCCGATGTCGCAGTTCTCTCCGATGACAGCTTGGCCTGCGATCAAGGAGAACGGCCGAATGGTGCTGTCGCGACCGATTTTGGCGTGACATTCAATCCAAGTGTTTTCCGGGCTGATAATGCTGACGCCGGATAGCATAAGCCCATGCTGAATGCGTTGTTGGATGGTCCGTTGAACTGCTGCCAGTTCGACTCGCGTGTTGACACCTTTGGCTTCATGGATATTCAGAGTGCAACTGGCTTGTACGGGGAAGCCTTCCTGCAGCAAGATGGCCGGGCAGTCCGTCAGGTAGTACTCAGCCTGAGCGTTGTTCGGCTGGATGTGTTCTAAAGCCTTGAGCAGAAGCTGATTGTCGAAAACGAAGCAGCCAGTGTTGATCTCAGTGACGGCAGCTTCATCTGGTGTTGCGTCCTTCTGTTCAACGATCTTGACGAAGTTGCCCTCACCATCCCGCACGATACGTCCTAGCCCAAAGTTGGCCTCGGTATCAGCTGTTCCAACCACACATGCCGCGCCCGCTTGTTGAGCATCGACGAGGGTCTTCAGTGACTCGCCCTGCAGTAAAGGCGTGTCGCCCGCGAGAATCATGACCGGGCCATTATGGTCTTCGAGTTGATCTCGGCAGACCATCACGGCATGACCGGTTCCCTTCTGCTCCTCCTGTAAGGCGAAGGTAATGTCGTCTGCACCCGACAAAGCATCTCGCACCAGATCCGCTTTGTGTCCGACAACAACAATGAGCTTCTTTACCCCCGCACCACGAGCTGCGTCAAGAACCCACTCAATCAGTGGTCGACCGCAGACGTCGTGGAGAACCTTCGGCAGCTCCGACTTCATGCGGGTGCTTTTTCCTGCCGCCAAAACTATTGCTACGGGAGCATCCATCGATAAAACCTCAGCGCCAAATCTCGGTGTGGATAGTGTGAAACAGCACTCTAGTCGCCCAGACTCGATGACGCGAGGTGTCCTGCCGCCGGAAGTAGAGCTGTCTACTTGTTTGGCTGAGCTTGATTTGGGGCTTGTGGGTTTTGGCCCGGCTTCTTGCCCTTCTGCTCTGGCTGCTGCTTCGGGCCGATCAGTTTTTCGAGGCGCTTCTGCAGCTCTGAGACATTGATGTTCTTGCTAACCTGAACGACTCGCATGTTGGATGCGGGTCGAGCGGCAAGGTCGAGAATTTCGATCTTCTCGCCAATGTCTTTTACAAGCGAAGCGGTCCCCGAAACGGTCAACGTGTTGGAAATCGCATCCGCGCTGACTGAGAGCTGGCCGCGGAATTTGACGCGTTCGTCTTCGGCCTCGGTCAAATATGTTGCGTTGCTGCTGCTGCCAAAGAACTGCGATGGAGTACCGCCGCCTCCACCAAAACCGCCGCCTCGTTTCTTCCCGCCTTCGCTGCCCTGTTGCTGCAGATCTTTGTCATTCCCGCTTAGCAAGTCGCGATAGACTTCTTTGATGACATTTTGAATTGCGGTCGCCTGCGAGTGCTTGATGGTGAAGATCTTTGTCACACGAATCAGGCGTTCTTCGGTTTCTTCAGGCTTATCCATGCGATCGATCAACTCCTGAATCGTCACATGCTGTTCCGGCGTCGCATTCAGTACGACCAAGGTCTTTGTGTAGCTGTCCGTGACGAAACGCATTTCCTTCTTCTTGCCGAGCGTTGCCTTGTCCTTTTTCGGTGGGCTCCAGAAGAAGTCAGAACCGGAATCGATATCGAAGAATTCTTCCAGCGTCCCAGCCATCCAAAAAGGCGAGACGTGTTCGAGCGTGTAGATTTTGTAGTCTTCGGCCCGTTGGGTTTGTTTCGGTAGCAGCTGTTCCAGCAGGTTGTTGACTTCGCGAAGTGCCACCGGGTCGTTCGAGGCGACAATGATTTTCCCCTGGCGGATACTGATCCGAACCGGAGGTAGCCCCTGACGACGGAGGCTTGAATCAATCTGAGGCTTAGCGGATTCACCGTTGAAGAACCGACTGATCGGATCGTCTTCCTGCGAAGCAGCCTGCGTCATCGTATGAGCGTAAGTTCGCGGCCGACTGGCACTGGTTGTCTTTCGTGCGGTCGTGGTTGTAGTCGATTCGACCGCTGGTTTTGTCTTTGGAGACTGGGCTTCGATCTCGAGTTTGTTTTCGAGCGGCCATAGTTTGCGGAGGCGTTCGATGACCTCTTCAGCGTCTTTCGGCGGCAAGTCGAAGATGCGAACCCGATCGTTGCCCGCTGGCATCGCCACAATCCGATCCGGGTCTTCCCCCATCTTCTTCAGCAGGTTCTTAATCTCAGACAGCTCGATTGGGTTTGCACGCAGCAACAGGCGGTTCTTATCGACATCAGCTTCAATCTGGAACTTGTCTTTATCCTGCCGCGATGAACGAGAGCGGTATGAGTACGAATAATATCCGTAGTCATTGTTGTCCTCTTCCTCGACTCCCATCATTTTCTTGATTGTGCCTGCGACCTGTTCGGCGTCTCGTTCCTGAAGCTGAATGACCGCAAATGTGCGGTTGGAACCATCAACCTTCTCGATCAACTCTTGAATTAGCAGATGATCAGCCAGCGACGCATACGCCATGATCGACCGATTGCCCTCGTCGACCTTCAACTGCGTTTGCGGATCAAGTTCACCAAGATCTTCCAGCAGCTTCACCAGCGGTCCGGGATCGTAAGTGTTCAGCTCGTAGATTTTCATACGGCTCATGTTGCCGAGCATCGTGCCGTTTTTCTTGCCGGCATCGAGCTGTTGAATGGCCTGTTCAATCTGCTTCATCTTGTCTGGTTCGGCTGTCACCAGAATGCTGTTTTCCGGTCGATTGAGAACCAAAACAGTCGGAA
>JBGCDN010000913.1:0-3459 GCA_045105495.1 Planctomycetaceae bacterium | reverse complement strand
CAGCAGATTGTGGACGTCGAGACATGGTTGGATCTTTTTTCTTTGTAGCCGAAGGTGGGAATGACCTGGGCAGGACTGGCAATTTCGTTTCAGGCGATGAAGAACTGTTCTGGGCAACTTTCTTCAACGGATTTGGGGGTCCGCTTGAGCGGGCTAGTCGTGTTGTAAGCCGTTAGGCAAGTTGGAGTTAGACCGCTCTAAAGCCTGTGATTTCGCCGAATTCGCTACCCTACGCAGGGTTAGAGCCCGGCTTCTAAGCTGAACATATTTATTTTTGAAACAGGGCGATGCAAGCGGTTTGAGCAAATTTCCACGTATTTTTTGCAATACCGCCCCAGCTTGTTTAATCATCCCAAATCAACATTGCACACTGGCAAGCCGTTCAGAGCGATGCCTCACGACCGTTAAAATCCGGCAATTTCCGCGTAAATTCACCTACAATTTGCAGGTGAAGAAGGTGCCTTGAATAGCACCTGAGCCGGGAGAGCACATGCACGTCCGCACCGTGACCACTTGGCTACCTGCAGAAAGTAACACGCCTCTCCGAGGCGTGAATAAATTGTGGGACATGACGTTGGGTGGCCGGGGTTGGAGCGAGGAACGAGCGAAACCCCGGTGATTCCGGGGCTTCCTTCGCTGGCTCAGTCCAGCCCCGGCCACCCAATCTGGTTTACTCACAGCCCCCGAGCCGTTTTTCACGAGGCTCTTCACGCCTCGGAGAGGCGGGCTACTTTCTTCAACGTCCTATTTATTTAGAGGACGCGCTTGCTGCGGGGAGAGGGGGCAACCAGAACACAGTGTGAGCTAGCCCCTCACTCCGGCCCTCTCCCCCGAACTGAAGTGTCCCGGTCTGACGTCAGTGATTCCCGGGGGAGAGGGGGCAATGCGACGCTTCGCGTCTTGATCGTGTTTTAGCCACAAGAAAGTAACACGCCTCTCCGAGGCGTGAAGATCCTCGCCAAAAACGCCTCGGAGAGGCGTGCTACTTTGTGCAACGTCTTGGTCGCCAGGTCGCTCTTGCTTGGGGCTCGGAGGCCCCAAGTACTAAGTTGGTTGGGCTCGGATCTCGTCGCCTACTTCGCGTCGAGCCAGTTGTTGGCGATGGCGGCGTCGACGACTAATGGTACAGACAGGTCGAATGCGTTGACCATCTCCTCGCGGACCAGATCGACTAGCGAGTCTGCGTCTGATTCGGGGACTTCGAATACCAGTTCGTCGTGAATCTGCAGCAGCATGCGGCCGGAATGGCCTTCGCGTTCGATTCGATTGTGAATGTTGATCATCGCTTGTTTGATGAGGTCGGCGGCGGAACCTTGAATGACGGTGTTAATCGCGGTCCGTTCCGGCATGTTGCGATTGCGGCCTGTGGTGCGGCGGATGCCAGTGATGGGCCGACGTCGATTGAGGATTGTTCGGGCATAACCCGATTCTGATGTTTCCGTCAGAACCTGTTCGAGAAACGCATCGACCGCTCCGTACTTTTCGAAGTAGTCGTCGATGAACTCGGCTGCATCTTCCTTGGGAACCTTGATCGCTTTCGCGAGGCCCCATGGCGTTTGACCATAGATCACACCAAAGTTGACCGCCTTAGCAACGCGTCGCATGTCGGACGTGACATTCTCTGCGTCCACATCGTAGACCTCCGCAGCTACGGCCGTGTGAATGTCGATACCGTCATGAAAAGCCTGCAGCATCGCCGGGTCCTGACAAAAGTGTGCGAGGACACGTAGTTCGATTTGAGAATAGTCGGCGCAGACAAGCTTCCAGTTTGGTTCGCCCGGAATGAACGCTCGACGGACTTGCTTCCCCTCTTGAGTTCGGACGGGAATGTTTTGCAGGTTCGGATCGGTAGACGACAAACGCCCGGTCGCGGCGACAGCTTGTTGGAACGTGGCATGAATTCGACCGGTCTTCGGATTCACCAGCTTTGGCAATGCGTCGAGATAGGTTCCCTTCAACTTCGTCAGATGCCGTTGTTCAATAATCTTTGAAGGCAGCTCGTGTTCTTCCGCCAGCTTTTCCAAAACCTCTGCGTCAGTACTTGGGCCGGTCTTGGTTTTCTTGACGACAGGTAAGTTCAATTCGTCGAACAGAACCTCGCGAAGTTGTTTGGGAGAATCGATATTGAACTCACGGCCGGCAATCGAGTGAATCTCCGCCGTAATTGCGTCCAACGCACCGGCCGCCTGATCGCTTTGGCGTTTCAGTTCGTCAACGGCTACCTTGATCCCTCGCGTTTCCATTTCGTGGAGAACCGTTACCAGCGGTCGTTCCAACTGGTCGTAGAGATCCCAAAGCTCGTTCTTTTCAAGCTGCTCTCGAGCAATCGTGGCGATGTCCCACGCCGCTTCCGTTGCCCGACGAACGAACTGAGCGGAATCGCCCGAATCGGTTTCGAACATTGTCTTCTGACGCGACGCCGCTTTCTTTGGCGGAACCAAATCGCGTTGCAGATACCGCTGTGACAGTGTCTGCAGGTCGTGGCCACGTTCGCCGGCCTCCAGCAGGTAGTCGGCCAGCATCGGATCGACACCAGGCGTGGCGGCGAAATGAATGTCGTCTTCGAGATGACGAAGAACCCACAGCGTTCGCTTAATGTCGTGCGACACCAATCGTGGCGATGGGTCTCCGGAAAAGACCTTCGCGAACTCTTCAACCACCTTGCGGCGAAACGATGTTGTGTTGAAAGGAAGATGGAACGCAATCTCGTCGTCAAGAACCACTGCCAGGCCTGTCACATCAGCGGCGTGCTGACCGGAATCGCTGCCTTCTGGTTGGATGGCAACTTGTTCGGCGGCCGACATGAGTTCGATCAATCGAGCCAGTTCGCCGTCCGATTCGATTGTCTTCGCTTTCCGCTGAATCAACGCGGCCTGAGGCATCGATCGATTGAGGATCGTCTGCATGTCTTCGCGGAATCTGCGGAAGCCAAGCGAGGCAAATAAGTCTCTCAACACTTCGGCGTTTGGGTCGTTGACTTCTGCATCTTCCAGTTTGAAGTCCAGTTCCAAATCGGTCCGCAGCATGACCAGTTCGCGGCTTAACCTTGCCTGGTCCGCGAAGACTTTTAGGTTCTCTCGCAGCTTCTTGCCGGGTGCTTCGTCGGCGTTGGCCAATACTGTTTCCAGATCGTTCCATTTTTCCAACAACGCCTGTGCTTTCTTCGGGCCAACAAGTGGAACGCCGGGCACATTGTCGACACTGTCGCCGACCAGCGATTGGAAATCGATGACCTGATCGGGCCGGACACCCCACTTTTCATTCAAGGATTCAACCGTGAAAACTTCGTTCCGGCGATAATTGAACATCTGAACGCGAGGGCCAAGTAGCTGCCGAGCATCTTTGTCTGTCGCAACGATAACCACGTCCATATCCGCTTCAACGCCCTGTTTGGACAGCGTGGCGATCACGTCGTCAGCTTCCCAGCCCGGCAGTCCGACAGCAGGGACGTTCATCCCC
>JBGCDN010000912.1:0-2642 GCA_045105495.1 Planctomycetaceae bacterium | reverse complement strand
ATCTCCAGACACTGGCCAACCTGCGAATCGAAGTAGGTGATCTCGGCCAAATACTTCGACATCGCTTCCCACGTTTCCGGTGTGTCTACAAAGTTTGCTGGCAGTTTGATTGACTCCGGCGGATAACGAGATGGATCACCTTTGTCCCAGGGAGCGTGCGGTTCGTTGGAGCATGCGAATAGGCAAAACGGCTTTCCTGTTTCTGCCGTATCTGCGAACAGCTGATCAATGACGCCCATATCCGGATTCTTCTTGCCGGAGTATTCGAACCTGAACAGCTTGCGCGGACCAATGTGCGTCTTTCCGCTGAGTGCGACGCGATAACCGTTTGGCTTCAGGTAATGGACGACGGACTTCACATTGTCTTTGACAAACGTGTGGTTTGGGTAGGCTCCACTTTTCACAGGATAGAGACCTGTGTAGATGTTGTGCCGTGTGGGCGAACACATCGGAGCCGCCTGAAAACAGCGCGTGAACCGCATTCCCTGCCGAGCCAGTGCGTCGATGGTGGGCGTATGAGCCTGACCACCGTAGCAACCGATGTCTCGGAACGTGCAGTCGTCCGCAATAATGAACAACAGGTTTGGCCGGTCGGCTGCCAGCGTCGAAGAAGCAATCAGGCTTAGCAGGAAAACGTTTCGCATCCGAACTCCAGTCGATCGATCGGTTCACTCAATCCGCTCATGGTCTTAGGTTCACCGCGCTGCGCCAACGCAACCGAAATCTCATCCGTAAGCAGTGATAGACCCATTGGGCCGTCTGATTTGATGATTTGCTCGTCAATCGCAGATATCTGTCGTGTCTTTTGCTGCCAAGCCTCTTGATTAGTTGACCCGTGCGGAATCATGGCCGTAGCATGCCGTCTGCGCTGCTTTGCGTAACTGCTGGCAGCATTTGGGTTTCCAACCGATTTACCGCAATGTGTCCGGATCTCAACTGTGACTGACGACGCCAAGAAGCCTGAAGACGAACCAAAGCCAGCAGACGCGAAAGACGCGACTGCTGCCAACCCGTCCGACGCGAAGAAGGTCGATTCCGACCCGCTCCCAGACGTTATCGAGCGGACACCAGAATACGTCGAAGAAGAAGCTCAACGCGCGGACTTTGTGATCCGCTGGGCCATCATCCTGTTGGCCATGATGCTCGGGTTCATCCGAACCAACGACACACGCGTTTTGGTTCACACGAAATCCGGCGAGTACATGCAGGCCAACGGATTTCTGCCTCCCAAGGTAGATGTGTTCTCTTACACCGCGGAAGGTAAGCCGTGGGTTCAAATGTCATGGCTGTTCGACCACATCTGCGCGGTCACACACAGCATGCTGGGACAAAACGGGTTCACCATTCTGTCGTCATTGTTCGCAGCCCTTGCATTCGGCTTCGCGGCGCACACAGCGATGCCACGATTATCAAGCTGGTGGTCGTCCATCTGTGTCGCCTTCGCCCTTATGGCGTGTTATCCACGGTTCACGCCAACGCCGGAAGTGCTCACTTTGCTGTTCGCCGCCATCACCTTGAAATGGCTCTACAAATGGCAAACGACGGACAGCGCCGGGTTTCCATGGAGAATACCGGTTCTGTTTGTGGTCTGGGCGAACTGCGATCCGCGAATGTGGATTGGTGTTCTCATGATCGCGCTCTATGCGATCGGCCACGCGATCGATCGCGCGGTGAAGCGAAATGGATGGACGCTGGCTGGACGAACCAGCAAAGTCTGGATGCTACTCGGACTCTGCGTCGTCGCAGCGCTTTGTAATCCGTTCTTACACGAATCGTTGTTGGAACCCGTGCGTCAGTATGGCGTCGAGTATCCCGCCATGCGTGCGGAATCGAACCTGAGAGAATTGAACGCCAGCGCTGCGACGGAATGGGTTCTGGGACCGTACAGCCTATTGAAGCCCGAAGTCTGGATGTCGCGGCAGAAGACCATCATCGCCGGAGCCATCGTTTTGCTCGTCGCGCTCGGTGCGTTCATCGTCAACATCAAGAACATGGACACGGGCTACTTCCTGATGCTGCTCGGGATGGTCGCGTTGGCAGCGGTCGCTGCACATGAACTCGCAGTCGCTTCGCTGGTCGCTGCGGTGCTTGCCGGATTGAACGGACAGGACTGGTTCCGCAACAACTTCCGCACAGACTACACAACCGACGTAAAGTCGTTTGTCTTCTCACAAGGCGGCCGCGCGCTGACTGTGTTTGCGTTGTTTGGTTTTGCTTTCCTGGGTGTCAGCGGTCGGTTAACCGGTCCCGAAGGCGTTCGCATCGGGACAGGTCTCGATCCCAATTACAGCGTGGCAGTTCAGGGGATGGAATCGGCACTCGCCGAAGTTGAAGAAGACGCCAAAATCTTCAACTTCAAGCCGTACCAAGGTGACATGCTAATCTGGCTGGGCAAGAAGTCATACATTGACAGCCGGCACACGCTGTTTGGTGTCGGCGACAGCCGTATCTCCGCGGCACACCGCAAGACACGTTTGGCCTTCCGCAAGGAACGTCGAGGACGCCCAGGAACCGGCAGCACGAAGACGTGGAAAGAGACGCTCAAGAAATACGAAATCGACTACGTCGCGCCGCGGCTCTACGGCCGAACCGGCGATTACATGACCTACTTCGATTTGTTCAAGTCAGATCGCTGGACACTG
>JBGCDN010000911.1:0-2714 GCA_045105495.1 Planctomycetaceae bacterium | reverse complement strand
CTTGGCGAGGCCGAAGTCCATGACCCACACGGCACCGGTTGCGTCCAGCATCAGGTTCGCGGGTTTGATATCGCGGTGGAGTGTTCCCATTCCGTGTGCGTAATCGAGAGCATCAGCGACCTGAACTCCGGCACGGGCAACGCTGTCCCAGTATTGAAACGCACCTGACTGCGACTCCGCCGTCGACGCGCCGGGGAGGGCGATTTCGGCGGACTCGTGTACTGACGGACTTGGTGTATCACTAGCTTTGCTAGTGCTGGTGATCGCGTGGGCGTTAGCCCCGGACAGCGTTCGACTTTCGTTTTGTGAATGCTGTTCGTGTGTGTCAGTGCTTGGATTGCTGGTTTCTTGCACTGGCGGAGCCAGTGGCACACTTGCCTGTGATCGTGATGCGTCCGTGCTGCCGGGGGCGAGCGCCCGCCCGCTCACATCTCGCACTCCGGCTAGCGATTGTGCGACCTCGGATGCATGTGGGTCGCCAGTTGCAGAGCGTCGAACTCGAACGTTTGACAGGTTCGTATTCACCGTTGGCGAGTGTTGCCAGATAAGCCGCAGTTCTGCGATCACGTCGTCCAGCGTCGCGCCGCGGATGTATTGCATTGCGTAGAACAGGTTCCCTTCGTCTTCTCCAACAGCAAAGACGGGGACGATATTCGTGTGATGCAGCAGTGCCGCGGCGCGGGATTCGCGACGGAAGCGTTCTCTGTTGCGCGAACTTAATCGAGAACTCATCGGGCACACTTTGAGTGCGACCTGACGGTTGAGTGATTCCTGGACGGCTTCGTAGACGACGCCCATTCCACCGCGACCGATTTCACGAACGATGCGGAAGTCGCCGAGCTGATCCAGATTCAATTCGTGCTCGGTGGCACTCTCACTGACCGGGGCGTTGTCTTCCATGAGCAGCATCATGGGGAAGACTTCGCGGATCTCCGCCGCGAGCGCTGGGTACTTGTCAGTGTACTCGCTTAGCTGCGGGCGCTTACCGGTCCGGCATCGCTCGAGATATTCATCGGCGAGCTCGTAGACACTAGGTTCTTCAGGTGGGCCCGAGTTCATCGTCGCGTCACTCTTCCTGTTTGTTCAGAACCTTACGGAGCCGCGCGAGGGCTCGCATATGACGAACTCCGGCCGTGTTCTCGGCGATGCCAAGCACCATGGCGGTTTCCTTTCGAGACAATTGCTCGAAGTGACGCAGCGACAGAATCTCGCGGTCAATCTGTTCCATCGTGTTGAGTGCTTGTTCAAGTCGAAGTTTTACTTCAGCTCGAACGGCGGCCTGACTTGCAGTAGTCAACTGACCGACAAGTTGAGCAGCAAGCGCAGCGGACGTTGCGGCGGGAACCGAATCTCGGTGGAGCGAAATTTCACGCGACGCATCGCGTGCCTGCGTCCCCAGGTGCTTGCGGTGACTCTGAGCGACCTTCTGCAACGCAAGGAAACGCAGCCAGACGAACAGTGGTACTTCCGGGTTGGCCAGGTATTCGTCAATTCGTGAGAACGCTTCGATGTGAGTTTCCTGGACAACATCGGACGCATCAACACGACCACGGACACGTGGATCGATCCGCAGATCAACCAATCGGCGCAATCGTGACCGGTGCTGTTCGAGGAACTCACCCAGTTGCGTATCGCCGGCGTCGCTGGCTGCTCGAACCTGTGAGAGTTCGTCCGTGTTGTTGGTGACGTCTGAGTTCATGTTGAACATGGTAACGTAAGGGTCAAGCCCCGCATGGTTGGCCCCCGAGGTGACGTCGGGGGCCGAACCTCTGTGTCGCGGGCCGTGGCCCGCTATTTGTGTACTGCGCCGCCCGTGCAAAAGGTGACAGCGAAAATCTGGTTTCCGAATCAGTTTGTCGTAAGTTGCCACCCTTCACTGTGTTGCGAGACCGCGAGTGCGGTCAGGTGGGCAAATCTGAGAGAAGCTCCAAGAAAACTGGTAACGCTCTTCTTCTGTCCGGCAGTACTCGGGATAGGGCCGGTCAACGTGGCCGTTCAGCTCAAGCCAATTCGTACCAGAGAAGTCATCATGTTCCGTTCAAAGCTCACAACCCGAAGTGGTTCACGCCGACGTATTCGAGCCAACGTGCAGACGGAACCGCTTGAAACTCGGGCGTTGCTGTCTGGGGTGACGCTGGGTGCGGTGAAAAGAGGAATCTTGACCCTGTATGCCGGTGATACAGCGAATCGGCGGGAAGGTGTTGGTGGTGAAGAGATTACGAACGAGTCTTTTCGCATCACGTCGACAGGAACTCGGCGAGTCGAAGTCGAGTTCATGGAGACTGGCGGGCAAGTGGTGCTGGGCACTCAGGAATTCAGTGGTGTGAAGAAGATCGCCTTTGATGGTGAAGATGGGGATGACCGCGCCGTAGTCGAAAGTGGAGTCACGGCGAGCCTTGTGTTCTACGGTGGAGACGGGAGCGACAACCTGCAGGCGGCTGACACATCTGGCAATAGTCGGTTGTATGGAGAAGACGGTTCGGATTCTGTTGTTGGCGGTGGTGGAAATGACTCTCTTTACGGTGGTGGCGGGAGCGACTTGGTTCTTGACCAGGTTGGCAATAATAAGATGTTTGGACAGAACGGGAGCGACCTCATCCATGGTGGCGAGGGCAACGATGCGATCAACGGAGTGAAAGGCTCAGACAGGTTGTCGGGAGAGGAGGGCAAGGAGACGATCGTTGGCAGCAGCGGAAAAGACACGTTGGAAGGGG
>JBGCDN010000910.1:0-5550 GCA_045105495.1 Planctomycetaceae bacterium | reverse complement strand
CTGATCGAATGGCCGGGAAAGATCAAGCCGCAGGTGACCGACTTCCCAGCATCGACGATGGATATCATGCCAACGATCGTCGACCTTCTGGAGCTGCCTGACGATTCAATGCTGGATGTGGTCGACGGCGAGAGCATTGCCCCACTTTTCTCTGGCATTACGCCGAAACGCACTCACCCGATTCCTTTTGCGTTCAAAGGCATGGCATTGATGGATGGTCGCTACAAGCTCGTCAGGAACGGCAATGGCAAAGGACTTCCGTGGGAACTTTTCGATTTGGACAACGACCAGAGCGAGACCACCGACTTGGCGGCTCAGCAACCCGAGCGTTTTGAGCAGATGAAAGCCGAGGCCCTAGCAGTCGAGGCTTCGATCGACGCCAGTGCGATGGGACTCGATTATCCTGAACGCAAAGTGCTGCAGCCTCAGCGAGATGAACAGTGGGAGAACATGGAGGCGTATCAGGCACTCTTTGGCAAGTTTGCAGAGCTCAAGCCCGGCTGGAAGGCACCTAGTCCAAAAGCAACCAAGAAGAACGGGAAGAACAGGAACAACGAGTAAATGAAAAATTACGCACTCGCACTATCAATCTGCGTCAGCGCGATCATGTCGCTGGCAACACATTCGGCCTGCGCAGCGGCGGTACCAGAGAAATCGATGAACGTTCTGTTGCTGATCGTCGATGATCTCAACACATGGGTGCTGGAAGATCCGACGCGTTACGCGGGCAAAGTGGTCGCTCCGAATATCCAGCGACTCTCAAAGGAGGGCGTCGTGTTTCACAATGCTTACACGGCCAGCCCTGTGTGTTGCCCATCAAGGACCGCGTTCCTTTCCGGAGTTGCACCGTGGAGGTCGGGCGTGTCGCGGAATGGAGTCAAAGTTGACGACAGCAAAGTTTTGCACGGCCTACCTTCGTTATTCCAGACGTTTCAAGATCAGGGCTACTCGATCGCAAAGTTCGGCAAGGTATCGCACGGCTATGACACCGGCGTGAAGTATGACGCATCGATGAACCACAAGCGGACTCCGCCACCGCCGGCAGCACCGCTGAACGGTATCGCCAGCGCCTCGAATGGCAGGGTCACGGAACGTGACTGGGGAGCGACGCATCTTGACGAAGACGAAATGAGTGACACGCTACTGGCCAATGCCACGATCGATGCGATTCAGCAAGAACACGACAAACCGTTCTTCATTGCGTGCGGCCTTTTTCATCCACACTATCCGTGGTACGTCCCGCAAAAGTACCTCGACATGTATCCGCTGAATGAGATCAAGCTGCCACCGATCAAGGTCGACGATTTGAACGACGTTCCCGATTACGGCCAGAAACTGGTAAACCTCGGATGGAACGAAAAGGTCACACAGAACGGTTTGGCCAAGGAAGCGATTCGCGGCTATCTGGCCAGCGTCACATTTTCCGACACTCACATAGGGCGAGTTCTCAAGGCAATCGACGAAAGCCCGCACTGCAACAACACCATTGTTGTTCTCATCAGTGACCACGGTTTTCATCTTGGAGAGAAGCAGCAATGGACCAAAGCCACGCTGTGGGAAGAGGCCACTGACAGCGTGATGATGTGGCGTGTGCCGGGGCTCACTCAGCCGAATCAAATCTGCAGGCGGCCTGTCTCTTTGCTTGACATCTACCCGACACTCGTCGACCTGATCGGCATCGACAAGCCAGATCACCTTGACGGACATACGTTGCTTCCGCTGCTGAAAGATGTTGACGCACCGCGGTCTCAACCGGCTATCACGGTTTACGACGGTCACATGTCTGTTCGTTCTGAAAACGCTCGGTTCATCCGCTACTGGGACGGCACCACCGAATTGTACGACCGTAAAAGCGATCCTCACGAATGGACGAATCAAACAAGCAACTCTCAATTCTCTGCGTTGAAAACGAAGCTCGCGGGTTTGCTTCCTCCGAAAGACGAAATCGTCGAACCGCTCGCGAGCCGTCAGGCGGGAGCCGTCAATTCGACGCCTCGCAAGTCAAAGCGCGACCGCGCCAAGGGCGGCCCACAGTGATCCTTGTCGTTTAGGGCTGCTGGATCTCTATCGCCGGAGCATCGCCGACTTCAACACGAATGAGACGCGTGACAATTTGACCTTCCTCAAGCGAGAACTCGCAAAACAGCAACGCCGCGCAAGGCCGCCGCCACCGCACTACGCCGTTCAATCGAGTCCCATGTGTGCGTATCGTAGTTGAGGTAGATCTCAAAAAATTGAATGACATGAATATAAGACAGTTGCTCATTTCGATTTCAGCGATCTGCGTTGTGTCCGGTAGCGTGTTTGGCCAGGTCTTTCCTGGCAGGAAGGGCTTCGACGCACATGGCGGCTATCTCAGCAGCACGGGAAAGGCGACTGGTCGATTGCAATTGGAAACGATCGACGGTCGTCATTTTCTGATCACGCCGGAAGGGCATGGATTCCTATCCATTGGCGTGACACATGCTGGTTTCCCAATGAAGCAACAGCACGAGCGTGGGCACAATTCGCATATCCGAATGCTGACCTGCCAGACAACTGAATTCCGTTGCGAGTTACCTCAGCGAGCGGCTCCGGCTGTTGTAATTGCCGGCGAAGTTCTCGTGGCTCGGATGAAGAAAGAACCGGATTCAGATCTGGGTTGAGAACCGAACCAGCCGTATGCCGAAGCTGGCCGGAGAAGGCGGTACAGAAAACGATCAGACAAGTCATGTTCAGCTCCAGGAAGATGAGGCGTTAGCGTCCGAGTCGCCGGCGGATGATTTCAGCGTGGTACTCAACATGGCCACACAGGATGAACAAGTTTGCTCGGGCGGAGACTGGATTGTCCGATGCAACACCCATCCGTGCCAAGTTGTCAGTTCCCATCCGTTGAACCAGCAGGACATTCGCGTTTCGCAGCGCCGCGAATTCGTCAAGCAACACGTCCATCGCTACAGCTTCGTAGTCGATCGCCGCCACATAGACGTTGTGTTCCATTCCTGAAATTGCAGCTTTGTCGCCGACGCCGATTCGCAGCACTCGCGTGCTAAAGATGCGTTCGACATCGATGAGGTGTCCAACAACCTGCTTGATGGTCCACGTATACGGTGCGTGAAGTGAGTTGTAGTCACCGCTGGCGAGGCCGCCGACGAGTTCACGCAGCATCGCTGGCTGAGCAGCGAAGACCGTAAGGAAGTCGCCATCCGGAACCTTGCCGACGTACTGCTGATAGTAGTCGGCGTATTCATCCGCAGACGGCGGCGAAATGTGAGTTGTGATCGTCATATGAGTTCCTTTGAATCCAGAGTGATCTCCAGTGAATCGGCCAGGTACTTGTCAACCTTCCGGTTGGTCGGATCGGTCATAACATGAGCAACCCAGGCGTCGCGTTCGTGCCGGGTAACTTCCAGGTCCCATACGCACGCGTTAGACCCCGGCATCAGGCTCGCATCGAAGTGGGTTGGATCCGTGAGTGGCGCGAAGTGGACGAACTGTCGCAGAATGTCGTTGACCCACACGTGCGCCAGAACCCAGACGGCTTCTTTGCCATGATGCAGAATCACGAAACCGCACTTAGGTTCGACATCCGTCGGCCAGATAGTTCGTGCACGCACACACTCCATCGCGGCAGCAACAATGTGCGACGCAATCGACTGACCGGTCAGGGAAATCTCATAGATCTTCAGCTTCCAGCCATTCACTTCTCGTACGCCTGTCATGCGAGTTGGCCGCGACCGATATGGATCTTCCAGCGAATCGGCCGGACCGAGTATTTTCGATGATGTCCTGTTGTTCATGTTCAAGGTAGCCTTGTTGAGAGTGTTGCGAATTCGTTGTGCGAATCATTCGCATATCTTGTAGAGTTGAAAGTGGCATAAACGTCAATGTTAGATACAATCGTGCCATGAAGCACAAAAACGTTGCCGTCGCAATTTTTGACGGGTTCCCGGGGTACGAGTACGGAATCGTGGCAGACCTGTTCGGCTTGATCCGCCCGGGCATGGAGAAGTTCTGGTACGACTTCCGACCATGTCGAGTCGAACGCGGCGAACTAAGGTCGTCCCACGGACTGACGTTCCAGCCGACACACGGCCTGTCGGATCTTGAGAACGCTCACACGGTCATCGTTCCTGGGTGGCGTTCACCAGATGCCGTTCCGAAACCGGCCTTCATTCGCTCTTTGCAAACCGCATGGGAACGCGGTGCGCGCATCGTTTCCGTTTGCAGCGGAGCCTTCGTCCTTGGCCACGCCGGGTTGCTCAACAACAAACGAGTGACCGCACACTGGATGCACACGGATCAACTGCAAAGCATGTTTCCGAAAGCTCGCGTCGTTAAGGATCGGCTGTACGTGCACGATGGGCGAATCCTGACGTCGGCGGGTTCGTCCGCGGGACTCGACCTTTTGCTATCGATCATCCGCAACGACTTCGGTGTCGACGTCGCGACAACGGTCGCTCGTCGCATGGTCGCTCCGACACATCGCGAAGGCGGACAGTCGCAGTATATCGAACCGACAGTCCTTGCAACGGATGACGAAGACTTCGGCCCAATCCTGGACTGGATGTCCTCCAACCTGACTGAGCCATTCACGTTGGAACAAATCGCCGACCGCTTTGCGATGTCGCTCCGTACGTTCCAGCGCCGCTTCAGAAATCTAACCGGCCAGGCCCCGCTTAACTGGCTGAACCAACAACGAGTAAACCGAGCCCGCGCGTTACTGGAAACAACCGATCTTTCCATAGACCACGTCGCTGACCGCTCCGGCCTCGGTTCTGCCGCCAACCTGCGAAAACACTTCGACCGGCAACTGGGAACAACCCCCAGCGCGTACAGGTCTGCATTCACAGTATAAAATGGCGGTGGATAGGTGGGGTTTGTTGAACCAGGAGTCTGTCCGAGAATTCACACTGCCCTGGAAGTGGTTATTGAAATGCGCTAAGACAAGGAATTGTGTCTTGCATTTTCCGTTTTGCGGATTGCGTGAGCTATGGGCAAGAAGTTTCGCGAATGGGCTCCGGATCAGACTTGGGTGTTGCCGCCTTCGCCTCGGGATTGGCTGGATTACGGGCATCCGGCTTACTTCCTGCTCGATGTGGTTGGCGAAGTGGATCTGTCGCCGTTCTTTGAACGGTACAAAACTTCGATTACCGAACAGCCTCCGTTTCATCCCCGCATGATGCGGAGCAAGACAGGAGGCAAAAAGACAGAAGCAATCGCAATTGTTTCATGTTGGTACTTCGGTCCTGGTGCGGGAACGTTTGAGAAAACGGAGATGGCTCAGGATGTCTCGCACAAGCCACCTGAATACGTTTTTCGCGTGAGTCAATGATTGTATTGACGGATTTGATGTGGCGCTGTCAGGAAACTCGTCCCGTGTGCCAATGAGCAAATTCGTACGAGGCCTGTTACGATTCGAGATCGCGCTTCGCATGAAACACGGCAGGTTCAGTGAAGACTTCGCGAATCTTTTCGGCCGCGTCAGCGTTGTTGATCACGATAGCCACAACACTGTTGCATTGATCCTGATATTTGTCCGTTGGGTTGGCGACGCAAACAGCGTATTCA
>JBGCDN010000909.1:0-6859 GCA_045105495.1 Planctomycetaceae bacterium | reverse complement strand
TGTTCAATCAACTTCTGGTAGTCGGACAACAACAATGACGCCAATTAGGCCAAGTCCTGCGACAAGCCATTTCGCGAACACGGGAGCGTTGGTCAGTGTGATGGTTCCGGTCAAAGCCAGCACGACAAGAACGATCGCTTTCACTTTGACGTGACGTCTAATGCCTTTGCGTTCCTGCCAGTCTCTCAAGATTGGGCCGAAGAATCGTGACTTCAGCAGTCGGTCGTTTAGCTGCGGTGACGTGCGAAGTAATAGGTAGCTGGTGAGAAGTAGAAACGGAGATGTTGGCAAGACTGGCAGGATGGTTCCAGCGGCCCCGAGCACGAAGAACACGGCCGCGAAGAAAAAGAAAACGACTCGTTTGAACCCGGTGACAGGTTTCTTCGGCGTTCTTGGTTTGGGCGTTTCGCTTGCCACGTCAGACGTCCAGTCCACACCGTGCGGCCAGTCGCTGTTTTACTGTCTGGATATCTGAGTCCGCGATTACAAATTCCTTCAGCTGTGATTTCGCGCCGCGGTGGAGTTCGATGGCCAACTTGGGGACTCCAATCGCCTTGGCTAATAGCTTCACAATGGCTTCGTTCGCCTTGCCGTTTTCTGGTGCGACCGTGATAGAAACTTTCAACCGGCCGTCGTGCCAGCCGGTAATCGCGTTACGTTTCGCCTTTGGGTTCGCTTTGACGTGAACAAGAACCCCAGCAGGAATTTGATTGATGTCTGGCAAGGAATTGTCGCCTGCTGGAATGAATCTGCTGCTCCGGAATTCGGCGGGTTGCTAACCTCGATAGCCGAGCCCATCAAACAGCCGACTGCCGACCCGCACAATCGTCGCGCCTTCTTCGATGGCAACTTCAAAATCGCCGCTCATTCCCATCGAGAGTTCTGGCAATGTCAAGCCGGTTAGATCGCGGAGGTCGTCCGCCAACTGACGCAGCTGTGAAAAGAACTTGCGTGTGCTTTCGGCGTCTCCTGCGGGTGCCATCGTCATTAATCCGTCGATTTGCGTGTGTTGGAGAAGCGTTAGTTTTTTGAAGTCCTGGCGTATTGAATCTGGTTGGAACCCGGCTTTCGATTCTTCGCCGGAAACGTTGACTTCCAGCAGAATGCGTGGCTTGACCTCCATTTCGCCCGCCAGCAATTCAATGCGGTCCAATAGCTTCCACGAATCGACTGAGTGAATGGTGTGGCACAGCGGCAGAGCGAGACGGACTTTGTTTCGCTGCAGCTGACCAATGAGATGCCATTCAATGCTCGGGTCGAATTGAGGAACACGAGTCGCCAGTTGTTGCGGTCGGTTTTCACCGAAGACTGGGTGGATCTCACTAAGGCACTGCACCCAATCGTCCTGCGCGTACTTGGTGACGGCGACTAGTTTGACATCGTTTGCGGTTCGGCCTGAACGTAAAGCGGCTTCGCTGATACGTTGTTGAACGGCTTCAACATTGGCAGAGATTGTCTGTTTGAGATCGTTCATGACACAGCCGGTGTTCCGAGTGGGATGGGCCAGTTCATTCCAGCAGAAACTCCGCCGTCAACATACATGCATTGGCCCGTCATGAATGCAGACGCGTCGCTAGCCAGGAATACAGCACCGCCGATCATGTCTTCGGGAACACCGAGGCGTTTCAGCGGCGTATTTTCATCAGACCACGCCTGCATTGTTGGTTCGGCCCATAGTTTGGTGGTTAGGTCGGTAAGGATGAAACCAGGGCACAGCGAGTTGACTCGAACATTGTGTGGTCCCCATTCGAGGGCTAGCGAACGCGTCATCATCATCATGCCACCTTTGCTCATCGCATAGGGTGCTACGCCTTTGAGTGGGGCGTAGGTGTTAAGCGATTCAATATTCACCTGCACGCCGCCACCGTTGGCAATCATGTGACGTCCGACTTCCTGACTCATGAGGAATGCGCCCTTGAGATTGATGTCAAGGATGAAATCGTAGTCGTCTTCGGTCACTGTGTCCGCAGGCTTTCGACGGTTCACGCCTGCGACGTTGATGAGAATGTCGATCTTGCCATGGTCTTCGATTGTTTTCGCGACACACGACTTGATGTCGTCGGGTTTTGCGACATCGCAAACGGTCCATTCGACTTGGTTCTGATCTGTAGAGAGTTCGTCAGCGGTCGCTTTGAGGACGGTTTCGTCTCGACTGCAGATGATCGTTTTGGCTCCGCGTTCAGCAAAACCTGCAGCAATTCCCTTACCGATGCCTCGACTACCGCCGGTGATGAGAGTGACGCGATCTTTGACCGAGAAGAGTTGATCCATGTGAGATCCGGGAGCTGGGATTGAGGATTGAGGATTGAGGATTGCCGGGATGTTAGTCGGCGGGGAAAGGGGAACCAATGACTCTTGTCGGTAAGCCGAGCTTGTTGGGTCAGGCGGGCTGCTGGTTCCATTCGCCAGTGAAGACTTCTTTGACGGGGCCGGTCTTGAAGATGCTGCCTGCGTTGTCTGGCCATTCGATGTTGAGATCACCGCCCGGCAAGTGAACGATAACGCTCCGGTCGCAGCGATTCGTAAGGATTCCAGCAACAACCGCCGCGCAGGCTCCGGTTCCGCACGCGAGAGTTTCGCCAGTCCCGCGTTCCCAGACGCGAAGGTTTATCTCGCCACCGTTGATGAGCTCTGCGAAACCAATGTTGGCTTTTCGTGGGAACGCTGAGTGTGTTTCGAGTTCTGGCCCAAGCGTTTCGACGGGTGCGTCTGCCACCGACGGAATGAACAAAACAGCGTGCGGGTTGCCCATTGAAACGCAGCTTACAGAGTGTCTGGTTCCCTCAATCTCAATTCGTGCGTCGAGACATGGTGTGAGAGTCGTGGGGATCTCGGCTGGGACGAGAATCGGGTGTCCCATATCGACTCGCACAGAACCACCCCGTTCGTATTGATTCAGGATCTCTGCTTGCAGTGTTCCTCGCCCGGTGGCGATGGTCATGCGATCGGACCCGCAGCGATCACGATCTCTGAGGAACCATGCAACACAGCGAAGTGCGTTGCCACACATTTCTGCTTCGGTGCCGTCTGCGTTGAACATTCGCATTTCGGCGTCGGCACAGTCCGATGGCAGGATGAGAACCACGCCGTCACCACCAATAGAAAAACGTCGCTCACTCATTTGGCGAGCGAGCGACGTTGCGTTTTCGGGGAACGACTGATCGAAGCAATCGATGTAGATGTAGTCGTTACCGGCTCCGTGCATCTTAGTAAATCGCACGGCGTATTCTCTCTCTTACAGAGCTGATTCGATGGATTGTCGAATGGCACTGACATCAGCACCCACCACGCGAGACGCTTCTTTTCCGTCTTTCATGACGATCAAAGTTGGCATCGCTTCGATCTCGAATTCGGTAGCGAGATCTTTGCTCTTATCCACATCGACTTCAACAAACTGCACTTTGCCTTCGAATTCCTTCGCCATCTCGTGAAGAGTTGGCTTGAGCTTCTGGCATGGTCCACACCAAGTGGCGGTGAAATCGACGAAAGTTACCGAGTTCTTGTCCATGATCTCGGTGAGACCAGCTTTGTCGACTTCTGGTACAAGTCCATCATGATCATGGCTTGCGTGGGTTTCTTCTGCTGGAGCTGATTCAGTTTCGGCGACTGGTGCGCCTGCTGGTTCGGCACAACCGACGGCAAAAAGTGCCAATGCAAGGGTCAGTAGTGAAAGGTGTTTCATTTCTGTCTTTCTTCTGTGTTCAGAGTTGGGACTCTTTGAATTCTAAAAGTGTGCGTGATGTTTCTGATTGTTGTAGCTGAAAGTCTTGGTCCAACGTGCTTCTACAACGCCTTTTGGATTGCGGTGCGGATGGCGTCTGGTTCATCGCCAACAATTGTGTCCGCGACCTCACCGTCCTTGATGATGAGTGTCGCGGGAATCGTGATGACGTCGTACTTTTCTGCAACGATCGATCCCGGTTCGGTCATGTCAACTTTAACAAACTTCGCTTTGGTGACGAACTCGTCGGCCATTCCCTGAAGCTTTTCTTTCAGGGGCTTACAGGAGTCTCACCAGTCGGCTGTGAAGTTGACCACAAGAACTGGAGTAGAGGCCAAGGCGGCATCGAATTCGGTGTCCGCCACAAAATCGAACGGTGCAGCAGACTTTCCGCATCCTACGAGCAGGAGGCATGCAGCCAAGGGGGCGAGCCGAAAAATTGGTCTCATGGCAAACCTATTCCGAAATCGGATGAAGTATTAGAATTACGTTTGAACTAGGCGCGAAATGCTAGCTTTTCGACCTCGTTTTCGTCGATTCTCTTCCTAGAATATCGACGAGAAGCCGAAAGGTCGCGGATTGCTTTACCAACAAAGTTCGCTTTCCTGCCTTTTGTCGCATTCAAAGTGAAAAACCTGACGCAAAAAATCTCAAGAGGTCGGATCATGGCTGTAACGCTAACCGAAGCTGCCGCTGGCGAAATCAAGCGAGTAATGGACGAACAGAATTTCGATGGCAAGGTGCTCCGCGTGGGCATCGCGGCCGGCGGCTGCAGTGGGTTTCAATACTCGCTGACCTTCGATGAGTCCTACGATGACACGAAGGATCACATGACAGAACAACACGGCGTGAAGATGGTTGTCGATAAGCGCAGTGATCTGCACCTCGACGGCACAACTCTGGACTTCTACACAGGTCTCGAGAAGCGCGGTTTCACGTTCGACAATCCAAACGTCGTGAAGAGCTGTGGTTGTGGCAGCAGCTTCTCAGCGTAAGCAACTTACTGTTGTAGCGGTGGGATGTGGCGTCGCTGGGATAATGTCACGCCAATTCTTCGCCATGGCTGTGATCGGTGCGTAAATCCTGAAGAACGATTGTTGGCATAATAAACAAAGCCGACGAGTGATTCGTTACTCGTCGGTTTTTCTTTGCGCGGTTCGGAGGCTGGAATTGTGTTCTACGATTCGTCATTTTCCCTTCGTCAGCGTTTGAGGAGTAACGAATGAAGAACAAGACTTACCTGGTTACTGGCGCATCGCGGGGGATTGGGCGTGCGATTGCTCAGGCTATCGGCGAACGCGGCGGCAACGTTGCGATCAACTACAGATCGCAGACCGACGAAGCAGAAGAAGTTGCTGAGGTCGTTCGAGCCTCAGGCGGCAAGGCAATGTTGTCGCAGACGGATGTGTCGGATCAGGCGGCGGTCGATGCGATGGTTCAGTCAGTCGTTGCTGAATTTGGTTCGCTGGATGGCTTCGTTTCGAATGCCGTCTACAGCGATCGCGAACTGATGGTTGATGCTGACATGGATGGGTTTAAGCGAACCATCGATGTTTCCATGTGGGGTGCGTTCTATGGTCTTCGAGCGGCCTCGCAGCAGATGGTGAAACAAGGGCAGGGCGGCTCGGTCGTGATTGTTAGTTCTCCACACGCGAAGATTCCGATCCCGACAGCCATGGCTTACAACATGTCCAAGGCAGCGATTGATCATATGGCTCGAACGGCCGCCATCGAGTTGGTCGAACACAAAATTCGGGTCAATATCATGCATCCGGGTTGGATTGATACTCCGGGCGAACGCAAGTTCTTCAGTGAAGAGCAAATGGAAATGGGCGGACAAAAGCTGCCGTGGGGCAGACTTGGTAAGCCAGAAGAAATTGGCAACGCTGTCGCCTGGATGCTTTCGTCCGAAGCGGAATACATGACCGGCAGCACGGTGACCATGGATGGTGGAGTGCAGTTGCCTTGGTGGTCGAACCGAGCCGACGGCGAAATGTAGATGAGGGTTACGGATCTGGGATTGAGGATCTAGTTCCCGGATTCGTGTTGTGTGACTAGATCCTCGTACCTCGATCCAAGATGTTTTCCCATGTCTGAATGGCTTGACCGCTTTAACTTAACCGCGCGACTGATTCAGAAGTGCCAGTATTCTGAAGCGCTGCAGATTCTGAACGAACTCGAACCCACAATCCGCGCGCAGCCAGAACTGACACCGAACACGTTTGTCTTATTCGAAGTGCGTCGAGCGACATTGTGTTCGTCTTTGGAAATGCAGGAGGAATCGATGGCTCGGTTCCAGTCTGCAATGAAGATTGCATTTCACGAGGTCCAGGACCCCATTGAAGTGCAAAGCGTGGCGAAGAAAACGCTCGACACAATCAGCGAGTGGGGCGAGTGGAAGCTGCTGCACACCATCGCCACCAACCTGATCAACTTCGCGCAGCAACAAAACATGCCTTTGATTTCAGTGACCGCCGCGTGGTATCTGCCCTATGCGTTCCGCGGACTTGGTCAGCTGGACCAAGCGCGAGAGCACGCAGTTGCGATATTAGAACGGCTGGAACAAAGTGATTCGGACGACGGCGTAGACGGCTGGCGTGAGTTCATCGCTTTGTTGGACGACGGGGAAAAAGACGCTTGATCGGGGCGCCACAGTTTGGCGAAACGAGACAGTCACTTTCCCTCCGGGAGAGTCGGGCTCTCGGGCCCGGAGAGGGCCGAACAACGACGCGCGTTTTGTAGGTCCACAGGTTTTTACCCGAGGCCTTTCGGCCTGCGGCTCACTTGGGGCAGGTTCCGTCAGAGCGGTTCGACTTGGCTTGGCGAGGCGGCGGTTTTCTTGGAGTTGCCGTTGCCCTCCCCGTCGCTGGGGCTCCGACCCTCCCGCGGGAGGGTGTCTTTTGACTGAGCTGGTCTACTCCCGACTGCATCGTGAGGAAGACGTTCTTGCGGCTTCATCCAAGCGACGACACCATCCCAACGCACCGACCGCCACCGGGAAGCTTCCTATGCAGAGAACTTCTTTTGTAGTCGAGCGACAGCGGTTTCGATGTTTTCGCGGCTGTTGAACGCAGACAGACGGAAGTAGCCTTCGCCGCTGGCTCCAAAGCCGCTGCCAGGGGTTCCCACCAAATGGCA
>JBGCDN010000908.1:0-3118 GCA_045105495.1 Planctomycetaceae bacterium | reverse complement strand
GCGCTGTCGATTATGACGCTGGAGGTGTACTACCGGCACTTGCCGCTCTATCGGAAGTGCGCGGTCACATCGGCGGATCCAGCAATTGGCGAGGAGAATCTTCACAGCCCTCGGCGCATAAGAAGAGCCCGACTTTTTGATCGGGCTCTTGTCTCTTGAGTCGCGTCGCCTTTGGTTACGAAGCGTTATCGATTGCTCGCTTCATCGCTGCACCCATATCGGCTGGGCTCTCGGCAACTTCGACGCCAGCAGCTTTCAATGCTGCAATTTTGTCTGCTGCAGAACCACTTCCGCCGGAGATGATCGCACCAGCGTGGCCCATGCGTTTTCCAGGAGGTGCAGTCACACCGGCGATGAAACCGGCAACTGGTTTCTTGATGTTTTCTTTGATGTATTCAGCGGCTTGCTCTTCCGCGTTGCCACCGATTTCACCAATCAGCATGATGGATTCAGTGCCGGGGTCATCTTCAAACATCTGCAGAAGATCAATGAAGTTGGTTCCGTTAATTGGGTCACCACCGATACCAACAGCGGTTGACTGGCCAAGGCCAATGTTTCCAAGCTGCCAGACAACTTCGTAGGTCAGTGTTCCGGACTTACTAATCACGCCCACGTTACCGGGGCTGTGAATGTAACCAGGCATGATGCCAATCTTTGCGACACCCGGTGTGATGACGCCAGGGCAGTTCGGCCCGACCAAACGGCAGCTCTTACCTTCCAGATACTTGGAGACTCGAACCATGTCGAGAACCGGAATGCCTTCTGTGATCGCGATGATCAGTTCGATGCCGGCATCCGCAGCTTCCATGATGGCAGCACCACAGAACGGAGGCGGTACGAACACCATTGAAGTGTTGGCTCCGGTTGCTTCACGAGCTTCTGCGACTGTGTTCCAAACGGGAAACCCATCTACAGTTTGGCCACCCTTCTTTGGCGTAACGCCACCTACGAACACATCAACGCCCGGTTGGCATTCCGCCGCATACTCACGGCACTTTTGGCTGTGAAACAGACCAGCACGCCCGGTGATGCCCTGTGTGATTACTTTGGTGTTTTTGTCAACAAGAATGGTCATTGGAGACTCGGGTGTAAGAGTTAAAGAGTAGAAGGATCAAGCACCCGTTCTCGCGGGCTTACCTGAGCTTCCTCCCTAAGCTGAAAGCGCCGCGACGACTTTCTGAGCGGCGTCTGTCAGGTCTGTTGCGGTCGTGATCTCTTTGCCGCTTTCTTCCAGCATCTTGCGGGCGATTTCCACGTTGGTACCTTCGAGGCGAACGACCAATGGAACAGTGAAGCCAACGTTGTCGTAGGCGTACAACAGAGCTTCCACAATCGTGTCGCACTGCATGATGCCGCCGAAGATGTTGACCAGAACAGCCTTCACGTTGTCATCCGCGAGGATAATTCGGAAGGCTTCAGTAACCTGGTCTTTGTTTGCTCCGCCGCCGACATCGAGGAAGTTGGCAGGTTCGCCGCCGTGCAGTTTGATTAGGTCCATGGTGCTCATGGCGAGACCAGCACCGTTCACGAGACAGCCGATGTTGCCGTCTAGTTTGACGTAACTAAGACCTGCTTCACCAGCTTTGATTTCTGCTGGATCTTCTTCACTCAGATCACGAAGTTCTTCAAGGTCCTTGTTTCGGAAATCAGCATTGCCGTCGAACGAAACCTTGGCATCCAGCGATAGAAGTTCGCCGCTGCCAGTGACGACCAACGGGTTGATTTCGGTCATATCACAGTCGTTGTTGATGAAGAACTTGCAAAGCATTGGCAAGAGCTCATGCGCTGACTTCGTCGCGGTCTCATCGAAATCAAGGGCTTTCGCCAAACGATCGATGGCTTCAGCCGCGATACCGTCTTCAATGTCGAACGGTTCCGTCAGAATCTTTTCCGGAGTGTCGTGAGCGACATCTTCGATGTTCATGCCGCCTTCGGATGACATGATTACTGCCGGGCCACCAAGCTCACGGTCAACGACAATGCCGAAGTACAGTTCGCGAGCGATATCGAGTCCTTGCTCGACGTAAAGTGTATTGACTTGCTTGCCTTCGTCGCCGGTTTGGATGGTGACCAGCGTTTGGCCAAGCATTCGTGTGGCGTTCTCTTTGGCTTCGTCGGCAGACCGAACCAGAACCACACCAGCTTGATCTGGATGTTCTTTGAACCGGCCTTTGCCTCGACCACCGGCGTGAATCTGCGATTTCACGACGGCTAAGTCTCCGCCGAGCGTCCCGAAGGCCGCTGCAGCGTCGTCCGCCGTTTTCACAACAACGCCTTCGGGGATCGGAATCCCGGCTGCTTTGAAGAGTTGTTTTGCCTGATACTCGTGGATTTTCATTTGAGAACCACAATCGTTGCTAATTAGGTACGCGTTTCCCGGCAAACCGGGCCGACATGATAGCGGTGACTATAGCCGGTTAGAAGTGTCACGCTTCGCGGGTGGCAGCTCATTGTAGAGCACGTGTTTTTTCGGCAAGTATGGGGCCGGGGTAAGCCTCGATGCGTGGGCCAGGACCACTTGCTTCTCACCTGCAAGCGTTCATGGCTACGATATTGTTGACGATCGAACATAAGAGCACGGGAAGAACTATGAGCAGTGAGTCCGGGATCGACAGACGCCATTTCATTAAGTCCACTGCTGCCATGGCTGCCGGAATCGCAGCGGCCGGGCAGGTCGAAACCGCGCTGGCGAGCGAGCCGTCCGCGATTGCAGATTCGCTTTGCCATGCGACTGGCTGGGAGACACTGAATCCCGGCTACTGGCAAACAACTGATGGTCAGCTACGGCGTCGCATCAAGAACTACGGCGATCGCGCGAGGGCGACGGGGTTTCCTTACCACTATGAAACGCATCAACGCAACGGTGGCAAGATGCCGGTTGAATACGACCCGTCGCTTCCGCCGGGTGTGATCTATCGGAAGGAATGGAAGCTGACCGGAGCATGGTCAGTGACGGTCCGCTTCATCTACCATGGTGATGTTGATGTGAAACGTGAGGGCGATTCAGACGACTGGCGCATGTACCAGCCCGGCTATTCGCTGATGGGGCTCGCGTTCGGTTCCAAAAGTTTGTTCGAGAGCTTTAACCGTGTTCGCAACGCGTCATTCGTGGGGTGGA
>JBGCDN010000907.1:0-2634 GCA_045105495.1 Planctomycetaceae bacterium | reverse complement strand
TGCCGTGAACTTCGTCTTGGTGCGATTACTAAGATGCTTCGCTTCACCGACTACAAACGGATGACGCCCTTCTTGCTGGACATTGACGCGGCAGACGGAACGCAATTGATCACGGTGAAACGTGGTGTGTCTGTGGTCCCTTAGAAAGTCGATGTCCTTGATGAAAACGAACATCGCATCGGAGGGTTCAAGCAAAAACTGTTTTCCATCGGCGGAGCGTTCGATGTTCTCGGCGAATCCGATCAGACGTTGTGTAGCCTCAAAGGCAAGTGGACCGCCTGGGACTTCCGTTTCCTCGCCGGCGACAAAGAACTCGCACGCGTGACCAAGAAGTGGGCCGGACTTGGCAAAGAACTATTCACGTCAGCAGACAACTACATTCTTGAGATCTCAGATCTGGTTCCACCCGACAACCCGCTGCGTCAGTTGATCCTCTCCAGCGTGTTCTGCATCGATTTGGTTCTCAAAGAGTAGTGCCGGGTCGGGCACATGGCGAGATCGTGCAGGCCTCCCGCGTTCCGACTGGCAAACCTCTGGCGTTTATTCAGGGCTATCCAGAACGACGCGTGTTTTGAAGATGCGGTCGTGGATGCTACGCATGCCGCGAGTGACGACGGCGATGACCGCGTCAGCAAACAAGGCGACGGCAACCATGAGACCAATCGGTAGTGTGATCCAACCGGGCAGGCCGGCTCCGTTAATGTCTGCGGTAATTGGCAAGGCCCACGCCGGTAGCAATTGGAATACAGAACGCCATGCAAGTACGCGTGGTGATGGCGGAAGTCCATGTTCGTCCACGACGCGAATTTGCATCAGCCGTTTGCCAGGTGACCGCCCGCCAGCGCGTTGCCAGAGCAGTGCCGTGATGGGGACAATCAACCCGGGGATTGGTCTTAGAACTGCCGGAACACCGATGAACTCACCGCCGAACGCTGCGAGGGCAAGAGTGACGGTTTGAATGAGGCACAGGATGATCAAATCGATCCCCCATGCAATGCCTCTCACCAGACGACCAGCCGGAACCGGTGCGATGGGGCGACACCTTGCGAGGTCCGCCAGTAGTTCTTCGTATGAGCTGTAGCGGTCTTCCGGGTTCTTTGCGAGCAAACGTTGCAGGACTTCTCGCCAGACTTCCGGCACGGTTGCAGGCCATGGCATGGGAAATTCGATGGGGGCGAACTGATGGGCTGTGAACCTGGTTTCGAGTGTGCTGTCGGCGAACGAGTAGGGCAGGGTGCCGAACGTCATCTCGAACAGCATCACGCCGAACGAGTACTGGTCCGATCGCGTGTCAGCCAATTCCCCTCGACAGACTTCCGGAGCCATGTAGTTGGGAGTGCCTGCGACTTTGGCATCGTCTTCAGTCTGTCGCGACATACGCTGAGCTAAACCGAAATCGGAGAGCTTGGCGTTGCCTTCGTTCATGAGAATGTTGGCAGGCTTGATATCGCCGTGAACAATGTCGAACTGCGCGGCTTCTCTGAGAGCGTCTGCGATCTGTCCGGCGATACGCGTCACTTCGGAATATGGCATCGGCTTCTGCAGTCGCTGCGCGAGGCTCTCGCCGGTCACCAGTTCCATGGCGAGGTACGGCATCTCTTCGTCGCGGCTCACAAAATAGATGTGAACCACATTGGCATGATTCACTCGCGCCTGTGCGCGGGCTTCCTGTAGCAGGCGTTCTAGTTGGAACGTATCACCCGTACCGCTGACCGCGCGGTCGCGGCGAATGACTTTGATCGCCACATACCGCTGCAGTGATTCGTCGAGTGCTCTGTAGACGGTGCCCATCCCGCCACCGCCGAGTCGATCGACGATAGTGAAGTGGTTGAGCGATCGGCCCAACATCTCGTCGTCTTCTGGTTCGACGGGTTCGATCGCCACATCGGTTGGCATACCGACCGTCATCGACATGGAACCGTTGACCGCGTTCGCCGTGTACGCGCGATTGCATTCCTGACAGGTTCCACCAGAATTGGTATCCACCTGCATGGTCGCGCCGCAAACGCAGCGATAGGCAACGGTATTTGCTGTCGACATGAATCTTCCCTATCCGTGTTTTAGCACCGATGTCGAAACGTTGCACGGTTGTCTTTTGCTGACGGACAATTCGTTTTGGAAGATTCTGAGGAACTTGCCCGGTGTTTCCTATCGGTAAGAACCACAGGAGATTCGCCGATATTCGAGCCGGAAGTTGGAGCCGAATCAGAAGACTTCAGCGCTGTCGTTCGGCTGCCAAAACCCTATACTTCGCGGACCTCAGTCTGGATACCGAGTTTGAAGAATGTCTGATTCCGAAATCAATATCGCCGGTTCGCGAGTTCTTATCGCCGACGACAATCAGCCGAATCGCGAGCTGTTGGAAGCCTATCTCGACGACGAAGGCTACGAAATCGTCATGGCGCACGATGGCGAACATACGATGGAACTGGTGGCCGAACAGCACCCGGACATCATTCTGCTGGACATCATGATGCCGCGTCTTAGCGGGTATGAGGTCTGCGAACAGCTGAAGGCAAACGCAGAGACTCGCAAGATTCCCGTCCTGATGGTGACCGCGTTGAACGAAATGGGCGACATTGAGAAGGCCATCGAAAAGGGGTGTGACGACTTCCTGAAGAAGCCCGTCAATCG
>JBGCDN010000906.1:0-3769 GCA_045105495.1 Planctomycetaceae bacterium | reverse complement strand
TACTGCTTCATCGGCGCGGTTCAGGAAGGGATGGACGACCTGCAGGCGCGGCAGGAGGCCAAGGGCTCTCTGATTGTTTTTCAGGCCAATAAGTTCTGTCCGGCGACGAGCCATTTGCCACAGGATTACGATTCAAAAATCAAACAGGTTCCTGGTGTCCGCGACGTGGTTCCGATTCAGGTCTTCACGAACAATTGTCGGGCAAGTTTAGACGTTGTTGTGTTTTTTGGTGTTCCTGCGACCAAGTTGCAGTCGGCAAGAGACTTTGAGTTGGTCTCGGGAGCGTGGCCGGAATTCCTTGATCATCAGGATGCGGCGGTGATGGGGCAGGCGGTGGCACGGCGTCGTGGAGTGAAGGTTGGAGACAAGTTTTCGATTGGGGACATCAGTGTGTCGATCGCTGGCATCTACAAGAGTGACGACCCAGCGGAAGAGAACTACATCTACTCGCACTTGGATTTTCTACAACGGACCAAGGGTTTGAACACGGTCGGAACCGTCACGCAGTTGGAAATCTTGATGGAGCAGGGGGCTGACCAAATGGCCGCGTGCGGTTCGATAGACGAGATGTTCCGCGGTGGGCCGGTCGAGACAGACACGCGGCCCAAAGGTGCGTTTCAGCAGAAGGCTTTGGGTGATCTCAGCCAGCTCATCACGATGGCCCGATATCTTGGTTTGGCTTGCGTCGGCCTGGTGTTGGCGTTGGTTGCGACGACGACTGTGATGTCGGTTCAGGATCGCATTAAAGAACATGCTGTGCTGCAGACACTTGGGTTCTCTGGAATCCGCGTGTTTGGGTTGGTCATGACAGAGAGTATTTTGCTGAGCTTTGCTGGCGGAGTGATTGGCGTGCTTGCAGCTACGCTGGTTCTCCGGCTAAGCCAATTGTCGGTTGCTGCGGAAGCGGTGACTGTTGCATTTACGCCATCCGTTTCGCTTGCAATGACCGGTTTGGTTGTTGCTGTCGCTGCCGGTTTGATTGCCGGAATTGCTCCAGCGATTCACGCATCAAGAACCGAGATCGTTCCAGCACTTCGTCGCGGCTAAGTCTGCGAGCGCTGGATCTGTCTGACGAATCTGTGTGCAATTGAAGCGAAGGGCAAGACTGCATAGAATCGCCGCAGCGGGACGTGGCTCAGCCTGGTAGAGCGCTGCACTGGGGGTGCAGAGGTCGCAAGTTCAAATCTTGTCGTCCCGACTTGAAAACACAACAGCTCGTCGCGTTGAGTCGCTGCGAGCTGTTTTCGTTTGGTGTCAGCGGTTTCGCATACCATGAAGCTCAACGCACTCAGTTCAAACAGGCGGCGCTATCCAACATTCGACGAAGGGCAATTGCTGAAACCTACTTCTGGACTTGAACTTTACTCGCTGTGATCACTCGCGCTAGCCCGATCGATGCGCATTGCAAGAAGGAGTCAGGGTGTGCCGGGATAAACCGGTTTGGAATCGAGGATGAAAGTTTCTTACGAAGAAGAGTTAGCCGCTCGCTTCGGCCTTCATCGAAGGGGCGATTTCGGTAACGGAATTGTCCTGAGCGTTCGCATGAAGGGCAACGCAGGCTTGGTATTGAACTCCGAAATCACCCCTTCCGTGTGCCGATCTTGTCCTGACAGGGAGAAGGCCACATCGTCGTTGCCGTTATTGGCAAGGCACCGACGGACACGGCGGAGTCTGAGACCCAATGCATGCGTGGACATTCCAGACGCGAGAACCGGGAGATCCTGTTGGTTTCCATCGGTATCGGATCACGATGAGATCCTCCGTTGGAACGGTCGGGAAATGTCTCAGACGGAAAGTCCGACATGACCGCCAACAGGAATTCAGATGAATCGATAGTACCTACGACGTCGGCGAACAACGGTGCCACTGAAGCATCTGCGGCCCCGACCGAGGAAAGCGATTCAGCCAAGAGGAACGACGTGCCGTCCGACTTGTCCCGGACTCCGAGCCGGACCAAACGCAAGTCACGCGGATTGCACGGCGTTCGCGAAGCTGCCCGCAAGGACAGCAAGCTCAAGTTCACCGCCTTGCTGCACCATGTGAATACTGACTGTCTAACCGAATCGTTCTTCAATTTGAAGAAGTCGGCCGCCGTCGGCATTGATGGTGTGACATGGCACGAATACGAGCAGAACGTGGCGGCCAACATCGAAGACCTCCACGGGCGCATTCACCGAGGAGCCTATCGAGCGAAACCTTCTGTGCGTGTGCACATTCCCAAACCCGACGGTCGCACTCGGCCGCTGGGCATCGCTTCGCTGGAAGACAAGATCGTCCAGCAAGCAGTGTTGTGGATTTTGCAAAGCATCTACGAGCAGGATTTTCTCGGGTTCAGCTATGGGTTCCGTCCAGGACGCAGTCAGCACAACGCACTCGATGCGTTAAGCGTTGCGATCACGGGCAACAAGGTGAACTGGATATTGGACGCCGATATCGAGGGTTTCTTTGACGCGATCGATCACGAGTGGCTGATCAAGTTTCTGGAACATCGAATCGGAGATCCACGGATTCTCCGCCTGATTCGCAAATGGCTTCGAGCCGGCGTGAGTGAAGACGGCGAATGGTCGAAGACGACCGTGGGGACACCCCAGGGAGCAGTCATTTCGCCGCTACTTGCGAATGTGTACCTGCATTATGTGTTCGATTTGTGGATCCACTGGTGGCGACAACAAGGCCGCGGCGACGTGGTTGTTGTGCGTTACGCAGATGATTTCGTGGTCGGCTTTGAAGACCGCAACGACGCGGAAGCGTGTTTGAATGAACTTCATGGACGCTTTGCCAAGTTCGGTTTGAAGCTGCATCCGAAGAAAACTCGATTGATTGAATTTGGCAGGTATGCGATTGGGCGACGCGAGCAACGAGACGCTGGCCGCCCGGAGACTTTTGACTTTCTTGGTTTCACTCATAAGTGTGCCCGGACAAGAGAGCACGGTCGGTTCACGATTCATCGTCACTCAATCGCCAAACGCATGCGAGCCACATTCGCGAAGATCAAAGAGCAGCTGCGAAAACGCATGCACCGTCCGCTGGGCGAAACGGGTCGCTGGTTGCGGCGCGTTGTACAGGGTTGGCTGAACTATCACGCCATTCCGAGCAACAGCCAACGCCTGTGTCGTTTCGTCGACGAGGTCACGAAGTTGTGGTTGGCGGTGATTCGCCGCCGCAGCCAACGTGGCCGCAGTGGCTGGACATGGGACCGCATGCAGCGTCTCGCACGCTTGCATCTTCCCCGTCCGCGTGTCACCCATCCGTATCCGAATCAACGCCATCGCGACCGACTCAAGGCAGGAGCCGTATGAGGTAATCCTTCACGTACGGATCTGTGCGGGGGGCGGTCAGCAATGACCGTCCCTACCGCGATAACCATTTTTTGTTAAGCCGCCCACCCGTGGTGCAGTGATAGTAATTTTTGAGTCGTAAATAAACGCCTCTCTTTGTCAAGCTGCGCAGAGCGGCGAGCATGTCGTCGTTGTCTTTGAACCTGCTGAGAACAAGCTTGTGAATCTTGCGAGAAGCTTGCTCGCCATCGAGTCCCATGGGTTCATCGATCGAAAGCGAATCGAGTTTGTACTTCTTGATGACCGCAAACTTCTTCCCGGGCACCCCTTGGAAACCCTGAGACATCATGGCCGCACCGATGAATTGAGACGCCACAAAATTTTCGAGCCCGTTCTGCGTGATCAGCAACGAGGCCGATTTGTAGTCCTTCTTCTTCATGTCGTCAGACAACTGCTTGAACGCCTTCCTTACCCCCGCGTCATCTGCTGAG
>JBGCDN010000905.1:0-8452 GCA_045105495.1 Planctomycetaceae bacterium | reverse complement strand
GTTCGAAACGCTCTGCCGCAGTCTCGGAGAAGCCAGGCAGTCTGCGTTTCAGCTGCTTCATTCGGCCGCAGCCACTGGTGGCTATATCCGCTTCCCCAAAACGGTCGCGGAGGGAGCGTGGAATCATCGAACCGAAACGTGGGATGCAGACGATGCGGTCGCACTACTACACATGCAAGCAGCAATCGCCGCGCGGGATGGAGATACTCAAAGGTCTGTGCAGGCAATATCCACGATGCTGGCATTCGCGAAAGCAACGCAGTTTGAAGTCGCTTCACCAGCATTCTTCCACCACCTTCGAGTCTACATGAGAGCCTCACACGCAATAACAAGCAGCGCTCCCGAGACTTGGACAGACAACAACGCAGAAGCAATTCAACATGCTCTTGAAAACTGCGACGTCGATCGTTCGTGGCAGCAAGTCGCTCCGTGGTATCTGTGCGCCCTCAACCAACTTGAGGTCTTGAACTTCTATGGAATTTCAACCCAATCAACGCCTGAATCATGGGTCGAAAGGTACGACCATCGCTGGAACGCCGTAACTAAGATCCTTGCACTGTCCGAACAGTCAAGACTACATGCATTCTGTTATCGGCCAGCTACCAGTCTTGTTCCAAACGAACGCGGGATCGCCAATTTTGCACGCGTCGAAACTCGGCGTCGATGTGCAATCGTGATACTTGCGATGGTGCGACATCGACTTCAGCACGGGAGCTTCCCGGAGACGATGGAACAAATCGCTGCAGACCACTTTCCAAACGGACGCCCTGCGGATCCTTGGTTGGAAAAGCAACACATCAAGTTCGTCTCGATGCCGAACCGTGGATATGTCATCTACGGAGTTGGCGTTGACGGAATCGACAATGGTGGCGCGATTGCACCGAAGTCTGATGGTAGCCCGGCAACGGATGTTGGTTTTGAATGGTTACCAATCGCGACCGACCGCGCACCTAACTAAACAGGGCTCGCTGGCTCTCGCCCGAGTAGCGTTTGAGGTACTGCTTCAGTTTGAGCTTTCGCTTTGTGCTGTCCGACGTCATGTACCGTAGCTTGCCGAAGATTGGCCGCTCTGGCCCCCAAGCTCGGTCGTAGCGGCCGAGAACCCAGAAGATGCCGGAGTAGGAATTCGGGTTGCGGCCATCGACGGCGTACTTGTTGTTTAAGTGAATCATCACTCGCAGGGCGTCTTGCGGCGTGGCAGACCATTGATAGATCTTCTTGCCCCATAGCATCCGAAGATAGTTGTGCATCCGACCTTCACGAACTAGCTGGCGTTGAGCGGCATTCCACACTTCGTCTTCTGTCGCGGCTGTTTCGAATTCTTCGTCGTCGTAGACTTCGGGACGGTCATCAGGGGCGTGTTCCGACATCGTCTTTTGAGCCCAGTCCGGCAGCGACTCGAACTGATCGAAGTCATCTCGCTTGCTACACATGTTGTAGCCGAGCTCACGCCAGGTGATTAGTTCGTCCATGAAGCTCTCGGACTCGCCACTCATGCCCCACCAACCTTCGCGGGAACCTGTTGGTTTTTCAGCGAGCGAGTTGAGCGACCACTCGTCTCGCTTAGCGATGCGGGCGAAGATTTCGTGAGCGGAAATGTGACCAAAGTGCAGGTAGGGTGACAAACCGCTGGCTGCTTCGTCTTCGGCGTTGTTACGTTCATCTGCATAGCGGCTAAGACGAGTCTTCATGAATCGATCGAGTGTCTTCGCGGCGGCTGAATCGCCACCATCAAAGCTGGCGGGCACAACAGAGTGATCGATGGGAAATTTCGACAAGACGTCTCGAGTCGCCGAGAGAGTTTCGTCAATGGCAGCGGGCCATTTCTCTAAAACGTCAGCCGGAACCTGTGCTGCAGGCAGCTTCGCATTTGAGATGGGATCTTCGTCAGGAAACTCGTCCAGGTAAGGGCGAATCTCTTTGTGCAGATACCGACGAAACGTGTGAGCTGACGGGAAGATTCGATCGGTCCCTCGAAGAGGATGAATTCCATTGGAATCCACAACTTCAAACTGAACCTTCAACCTGGGTGCGACAGCGTCCATCATTCGCGGAAGAAAGAAGCACGGAAAATCATCACTCACGATCGCGCAGGCATTTGAGGCGAGTGTTTCGAGCAGCCCTTTGCCCTCGCCCTTCTTACGTTCAACCCACGGGTAGTACGCGACCTGCGTTCCTTCCAACGCGGCCTTGTGATCGGCCATGCCCTGGAACACGAATCGATGGAAGCGGTCGCTCGCCCATTCGTATCCGCATCTCAATGCTTCGAACACAATGAGCGGCTTGTTCAGCTCTTTGCTGATTTCGACAGCACGCTGAAGACTAAAGTTGAACCGCAGCCGGCGGTTGGCTGTCATCCAGTAGAGAACGAAGTCGCCGTTGGCTTGGATCGGAGCGTCGTTTAGCCGACGAATTCTAAGTTCAGGAACAGGCATCTGGTGTCGTCACATTGGGAGGCAAGGATGTCCTCCGGTTATAGACGATTGCAGGTTGCAGACCATGTCCATTGGAGCCCACAGGCACCGATCCGTACGGGTTGGAATTGACTCTGCTCGAACGCTCTCCGATGTAGCAACGCTTGCTAAATGGGAGAAAGGGGCAGCAATTAGGATGCTTCCAACTGGTCGTTGTCAGAAGTTGTAGCGAGGATTGGTTTTGTCGAAGTCGCGATCCGTCAGGCCAGGGTTCGCTTTCAGATTTCGGTAGGTGTACTGCTCGACCAACGGTGCTTTTGCTTTTGGATCTTTGGGGAAGCCAAATTGTTCGATCCGAATGGGAAGGTTCGTCTTCGCATCGAACCACAATCGGGTCTTCTTGAACTTGAACGATTTCCGGGGTCGCGGATGTGTCGCTTCGATTACGCGGCAGGCTAGTTTGTCGATCTTGGCGTTCGGGTAGTACTTCACCTCGACTTCGCCGTATTGCATTTCTTTCTTCCACTGTTTGACGACTTCTTCGACGCTCCGCACTACGCCGATTTTTGTAATGGGGTATCGATTGTCTTCCATCGCCATCGAGCCAGTTGGATCCAGCGGAATGGTTCCCACAAGTCCCTTGAGACCAACGTCATGGGCCAGAAGTTTGCCGTCGTTCTGCCCTTCGATGTAAAGCACCTCGCGACCTTTGCTTGGTTCCATGTAGTACATGTAAACACTGAAAGGCTTCTGTCGAATTTTGACCCGCATCTTGTGAGTGACAGCTCGACGCCCGATGACTTCCTTCTTGGTCAGATCTGCCTGATAGCTGTCGACCTGACGCATTTTTTCGAGCGACTTCTCTGTAATCTCTACAGCCTTCTTCAGCGGGTGTTCGCCAGTCGGAGCTGTTTTGCCGCTCTGGGCGATAGCAGATCCGTGCGAGCTTATCGCCACCAGTGCGAACAGCAGGCAGGAGAAAGTCGTCGATCGGTGCGAGTGCGGGCTCGTGATCATGGGTCCGTTCCGGTCATTAATGGTTGGACAAGCATCTTCTGTACCAGGCATCCGTTGCCTCTGGCCAGCTTGTCCCGTTTGGGGAACATCGGTGAAAACATCTCAGGCCACGCACCGTAAGAACGGCCTGCTAGTCAATCACCGCCTGAAGTTTATGGGTTCTAAGCCGGGCGCCGTTTGTGGCAAACCTGCAGTCCATTTCGCTGTAACTATTACAACAAGAAGAGGCATTGCCGCAATACAAAGGGCGTCTTAAGATTGGGTTCATCGGCAAGGATTGCCGGTAGCGCGTGGCAAGGAAGACACGGTATGCAATCTGAAAGCAGCGGTACGATTACGGCGATCTTCATGCTGATCCCGTTAGTCACGGTCCCCTACTTCGCCATTCGTGGAACGAAAGACCTTGATGGTCTGCCGTCAGCCAGCGGGCAGGACGAGGTGGTCTTCGATTCGTCTGATGGATTTGATGACGACGGGATTGGTGGTGAGGCTCCTCCTTTCCCAACTGATGACTCTGTCGTCCAAAACCAGACTGCGATTGGGAACGATCCTGCTGAAGGTTGGAACGACCCATTCGGTTCTCCTCAGGCGGTTCCATTCGGCCCCGGCAATCTCAGCGGCGGAGTTGGTGCACAGCTGGATCAGCAGCAAAAGCGTGGCCGTGCCCCCCTTGAGCGTACGGGCGACGAGAAGAATGGTGAGGAAGATTTTCAGCTTGCGGATCACGAGGAGCAGACGGATTCCAACCGAACCGTCGCACAGCGATGGGAAACAGGAATTCAGAAGCTACAAACGGCGGGGATGCGGAATTATCGCGTGGAGAGCCTTCGAGACAAAAGCATGTACTTCGTGACCGCGTTCTTCCCTGGCAAGAGCGGCAGCGGCGTAATGCGACGCTTCGAAGGTGAAGGCAAGCACCCGCTAAACGCGCTCAAGAGTGTGATGGACCAGGTCACGAACTGGCGCCGCAATAGCCTGGCTCGCTAGGCGAATAGGTTCATGCTAAGCCATCGGTCATACCGGCTATCGCCACCGTCGTTAATGCAACCAACTCAGCGTGAAGCCACACCGGGTTCTTCGCTTCGATGGTCGCAGCGCCTGCAGAACCGCAAGGCCTCAACGACCACCTACTTTTCCAGTGACATTGGCCAATTCGCTCGGTCGAACCGGATGGCTCGCGTCGAGGCTGTTTTGCTTATCTCTAACAGCCCCATTACAACTCGAAGACTAGCTCAGCTAGCGACACTAGCGGACGCTGGTGAAGCAAAGACCATTATCGACAAGCTGAACTACGCGTACGACACCGGCAATTCATCGTTTCGAATTGAACGAGTTGCAGCAGGTTACCGAATGCTGACTCGCCCAGAACTCGTGTTCTGGCTGGACCGTCTTCACAAACGTGAAGCGCGTTGCCGGTTGTCACAATCAATGTTGGAAACGCTCACAATCGTTGCCTACCAGCAACCTGTCACCCGAGCCGACGTTGAAGCCGTTCGCGGCGTCGCATCAACCGAAGTCCTGAAGCAACTGATGGAACGTGGTTTGGTCCGAATCGCCGGACATGACGACAGCCTCGGCCGTCCCTATCTCTATGGAACCACTCGGCTGTTTCTCGAAATGTACGGCCTAAAGAATCTCGACGACATGCCGATGGCTGATGAGCTTCGCCGAAAGAAACCGACTGGCCCCACGATTGATGAGATCGCCGCAAGCTTGATTGAAGAAGACCAAGCCGAGGAAGACGAAGATCTCGACGACGAAGAAGACGAGGACTGGGACGACGAAGACGAGGAAGAAGACGACGATGAGCTTCTTGACGACGCCGCCTGATGGAGTCATCGAATTCAGAGCACGCTGCGGATCGCTTCGCGCACTTCCGTGGCGATCTCGTCCATCGACCTCACGCCATCGGTGGTCTCGCATGCGATGGACTGCCAGTCTGACCTTCTCGCAAGCTGCTGATAGCACGCATGCACTCCAGACATATAGGCAACGTCGGACTCCTGTAAGTCAGCCGCTGCGTCTGTGTAATCCCGCGGCGCTTTCTTGCGAATGAGGGCCTGCGACGTCTCAACAGAAACGTCCAACAACAGGTTCAAGTCTGGCCGAGGCAAACCGAATACATTGTGTTCAATTTCTTCGATCCAACGGATGATCTCATCGCGTTCTGTCGCATCAACTTTCGCTCCCTGATGAGCGATATTCGACGAGGTGTATCGATCGAACAGCAACAGGTCATTCGAAGCGACCGCTTCGTCAATGACTGCCTTCGATTCGAATCGATCACCGGCATACAGCACAGAAATCAGCCACGGACTTACCGTATCCAAGTCGCCGAACCGACCATTGAGGAACTCGCCAATCGCGGCTCCAAAACGTGTGCTGGAATAGCGAGGGAAACTAAGCAATGTGACAGTCAGTCCCTCAGACTGAAGAGTTTCGACCAATCGACGTGACTGCGTTCCTTTGCCGGAGCCGTCGATTCCCTCGATAGCAATAATCTTGCCCGACACGCTACTCTGTCTCACCGGAAAGCATCGCGACGGCGTCAGCAACCGTGTCGACAATCGTGAAGTAGCTGTGCAGTCGTGCGGTTTGCAGAATCTCAGTAAACGAAGTCTGCAATCCGCAAACCACCAACGAGCCCTCCACACGCTTCAGTTTTCGGTGAAGCGTAATCAGCTTTCCAATCGCCGAGCTACTTGCGTAGACCACTTGACTGCAGTCCAACGCAATCTGATTGCAATCATACTGCTCGACATAGGCAAACAACTGCTCGCCAAACTCTTCTAGATTTTGCTCTTCGGACAATTTCTCCTGAGCAACTTTCACGACAGTAATATCGCCGTGAATTTCATGAGAGAAATGATCAGACTTGTATTCAGCTAGTGACACTTGCCACCTCAGATCGTTCGGCGTTCAAGTGCTGGCGCTGCACGTCAGCTCCTTGCACCGTCACAAACTCACCAATGTCTTCCGAAGTACCGGGACACTCGACCGGTATGTACCAGCGATCGGTGCCTTTCACGATACCCGGTGTGTCCGTTTCACGTTCGACCAGAACTTCTAGTTTGTGACCAAGTTTGGTCTGATAGAAGTCCATCGCCAATTCGCGTTCCAACTCCATGAGACGAGCCACACGCTGTTTGATCAGTTCAGGAGGAAGCTGATCTGGCATTGTCGCAGCAGGAGTCCCCTCGCGAGCGCTGAATGGGAAGACGTGGATTTTCATGAACCTCGCCTGCCGGCATGTCTCCAGCGTCTCCTCGAACTCCGCTTCCGTTTCGCCGGGAAAACCGACAATAACGTCTGTGGTGAATGCTGGCTCGTGCAGGCCTTCTCGAACGCGTTCCAGCTTCTCCAGAAACCGATGCACGTAGTACCGTCGACGCATGCGTCTGAGAACCGTATCCGATCCACTCTGCAGCGCCGGGTGGAACTGAGGACACAGGTGTTCGCAATTCGCAGCGGCTTTGATGAAGTCGTCGTTGACCTCCGCGGCTTCAATACTGGAGAGCCGCATGCGCCAGTTGCCCGGAATCTTGTCTAGCTTCTCAAACAGATGCCAAAGCCGAAACGGAGGCAAACCGGACTTCGCGCGAGTCGTATCGACTCCAAAGTGTCCGACATGGATGCCGCTCAAGATAATCTCGCGGTAACCACCATCAACCAAGCGACGGACTTCATCTTCGATGTCTTGCGGATTTCTACTTTGCAGCCCCGGACGAACCTGCGGGATGATGCAGTAGGTGCATCGCAAAATGCAGCCATCCTGCACTTTCACAAACGCCCGCCGCCGGCCTTCGAATCGACTGATGCCGGGAGGCATATCGACGACACCAAACCGCTGCAGAACATCTGGAAGTTCGCGTTTGTCTCGAACCACTTCCACGACACTGGGTAACCCGGAAACGGTCCGCGGATCTCGCGTGGCGTAGCAGCCCATGACAATGGTTTGAGTTCCGGGATTCTTCCGTGCGAGGCGCCGGATGACTTGTCGTGATTTGGAATCACCCGTCGATGTCACCGTGCAGGTATTCACGACACAAAGGTCGGCGGCTTCATCCTCAGTTGCTTCTCGGTATCCATGCTGTTCCAGCGATTCACGTACGAGTTGCGTTTCGTACTGGTTCACCTTGCAGCCAAGCGTGACTAAACGGCAGGTTTTCGACAGATCAGTTTGCATAGGGGGCAGCGGTGGATCGTGTGTGGAGCCCTATTCTACCGTGTCCGGTGGTTCCGAGTAGTCTGTACATCGACAGACTAATCGGTTTCCTGAAACCGATGCCTCCGGGCCGTTTGAGCACCGTTCGCCCCTTGCACTCAACACCCTTTCACACCGTGGTTTTCCGCGTGTCCCGCGGGGTCATGGATTCGCACACAACGGTTCGCGTCTGCGGCGAACTGAGCTTAGGATGTCGATTCGACTATCTGAACAAGGTACTTCCTATGCGACTTGCCCTTCTCGCCATCTGCTGCCTCGCCCCAATTAGCGCTCAGGCATCCACCATAATTCACGCCGGACGTTTAATCGATGGCCAGCGGGATGATGCACGAGTCAAAGTGTCGATCGTGATCGATGAAGGCAAAGTTCAGGAAGTCGTCGATGGCTTTGTCTCGGGCAAGGACGGAGACACCGTTATCGACCTGAAAGCCCACACAGTGATGCCCGGCTTCATGGACATGCACACGCATTTGATGAGCCAGCATTCAAAGAAGTCGTACACCGAGAAGTTCTTCATGAACAAATCGGAGTATGCTCTCCGTTCGTCCGTTTACGCGAAGCGAACACTGCTTGCAGGATTTACAACGGTTCGAAACCTTGGCGACGACGGCGTGAATTCTGTTTCGCTTCGGAAAGCAATCGACGCTGGTTGGATTATTGGCCCACGCATCTTTACCGCTGGCAAATCGCTCGCAACCACCGGTGGACACGCCGACCCGACCAACGGATTGCGTGGAGACTTCGTCAAAGATGCGGGTCCGATCGATGGTGTAGTGAACGGTGTCGATGATGCTCG
>JBGCDN010000904.1:0-15007 GCA_045105495.1 Planctomycetaceae bacterium | reverse complement strand
GGTTCTGGATTTAGGATGTCGCGGATCGCTTGTTCGGTCTTGCGAACAGACCATTGTTCAAGCTGAATCAACTGGCAGATGGTGGGCTGCTGTTCGGTCGGCAGTGCCAATAGGGCTCGGGCGTGACCGCCGGTGATGAGTTTTGAATTGACTGCGTCTTGAACAGGTTCGGCCAATTCCAGCAAGCGAAGAATGTTGCTAACCGTGGATCGGTTCATGCTCAGGTGATGAGCCAGTTCTTCGATTGTGCTGTCGAACTGTTCCAGGTATTCACGGAACGCCTTGGCCTTTTCCAGCGGATTCAAATCAGAACGCTTGAGGTTCTCTTCAATCGCTGCTTCACACGCGCCGCGGTCGTCCATCTTCATGACGCGGCAGGGAACCGTTTCCAGTTGAGCCCGCTGTGCAGCGCGCCAGCGGCGTTCGCCGGCGATCAGTTGGTAGCCGCCATCGATGACTCGAACCAGCAACGGTTGCAGGACACCATGCTGGCGAATGGAATCGGCAAGTTCTTCCAGCGCGTCTTCGTCGAATTCTTTTCGCGGCTGGTGCGGATTGGTTTCAATCAGTTCCAGCGAGATCTCATCAGAATGAGTCCCAGCTAGTTCTTCCGATTCGGTCGGCGCATCGATGATGGGTTCGAGTTCTTCGATACCATCGTCTGTACTAGAGCCAAGCAGGCCGTTTAGGCCTCGACCCAGTCTTCGCTTCAAACCGCCGCTTGTCGCCGCTTCCATCATGGGCTCCATCCGTGGAGAACAGATCGCCGTCCGTGGCAATCGAAGGTCGGAACGTGTGTGTGAGAAAGACGGAACCGACCCGAGGTTTTTCATCGGCCAGTCGGCGGCCATCCATTCACGAGGCTACGGAACATACCGGTCGGCAAGACGGGGGTGTTCGGGCAGTCGTGGCTAAATGGGGCGTCTTCGCCGCGGCCAAGGAAACTCGCTTGGTTACTCTGCCGCCGCTGCCTCGCCCACTGCGAATTTAGCAGTCCTAGTTGGACGTTTTCTGCATGAGCTTTTCGAAGTCTTTCTGCATAGCGGCTTCTGCCAGTGCCAGCACAGCGGGCTTGAAGCAAACGGCTTCTCCACCGACGTTTTTCACGTAAGCCACCGGCGTTTCCGGATCGCTGGTCTGGCGATATCGGATAGTCTCCTGCGTGTAACGAACCTCTTGGTCTGCGTAGACCGGCCATCCCTCAAGCTCGGGAATGTAGTCTCCGACGCGTACGTTGGTTGGCCCAACAATCTGGAGATGTTCGATTTTCGGGTCTTGGTATTCGGCTTTCAAATACTTGGTGAGAGCCTTCGAGGTCGCTGCAGCTTCGGGTTTGCTTTGACAGCCAATTGTGGCAAACAAGACCAGACTCAGGGTCAGGGCGGTCACGAATCGAGACATGCTAGTTCTCCTGCGCGAAGTTGTTCTGTGAAAACGATAGTTCGCCACCGAACCAACTCAGGGAGCTTACGACCCGTTCTCGGCCACAAAACGATGGGTCCTGCGGAACATATTGATGAACCGGACAAAATCCGGGCCCTATCTGATGCACAGCAGGCTCGCAAAAAGGTCTACGCTGCTGCGGCTTCGGGGTTCCCGAAGTTCGATATCCCGCGAATCCTGAGAAAAGTCACGGTGGCGGCAGGCTGGAGGCTGGAACCGAAAATCAAAGCCAAGCGATCTTTGGCCTGGAAAAGTTGGTCTGAATCGCAAGAAACCACACTAGGATGCGGCACTTTACGGCAACTATCCAAACTGGAATAGCATCGAAACTGGTAGATTCGGCCGGTAGGAGTACGATGGCGTTATTCGGAGTGCCCAAGCTTTAGAGATTGAAATCGAGGTCACGGTATGCAGGTGGATGTCCACCAGATCAAAGATCAGGTTGCCGGGAAGGCTGACCTGCTACACAAACTCCACGGCGAGCTGGGAAAAGTCATTTTCGGCCAGAAGCAGATGGTGGAACGTCTGCTGATTGGCGTTCTGACCGGCGGGCATATTCTGCTGGAAGGCGTTCCGGGACTGGCAAAAACGACCGCCATCAACGCGCTGGCTGATGCGCTGGATACGTCGTTCAAACGAATTCAGTTCACGCCAGACCTGCTACCAGCTGACCTGGTCGGAACCATGATTTACGTTCCGTCGGATGGAAGCTTCACCACGCGGAAAGGTCCGGTCTTTTCCAACTTCGTACTGGCCGACGAAATTAACCGCGCGCCGTCGAAGGTGCAGTCGGCGTTGCTGGAAGCGATGCAGGAACGACAGGTCACCATCGGCGACGAGACCTACCAATTGCCGCGTCCGTTTCTTGTCATGGCGACACAGAACCCAATCGAGCAGGAAGGAACCTACCCGCTACCGGAAGCGCAGGTTGACCGGTTCATGCTGAAGGTGAAGGTCACTTATCCGGAACGCGACATCGAACGCCGCGTGCTGGATACAGCTCTGGACGGCAACAGCCTGAAGGTTCAACCGGTTCTTAGCGTCGACGACATCTTCGGCATGCAGGAGGTTGTGAAGAGTATCTACACGGACGACCAACTGAAAAACTACATTCTGGAACTGGTCCGCGCCACTCGACATCCTGAAGATTACAAGCTGGCTGAACTGAAAGATCTCATCGACTTCGGAGCGTCGCCACGAGCCTCAATTTTCCTCGGGCTGGCCGCACGGGCGAAAGCGTTTCTGAACACGCGTGGTTATGTGACTCCGCAGGATGTGAAAGATATCGCCGTCGATGTTTTGCGCCATCGAGTTGTTCTCACTTACGAAGCCGAAGCGGAACAGTTAACTCCGGACGACATTGTTCGACGAATCTTGAACGCCGTTCCGGTGCCGTGATTTCAAATGGGAAGTGGGGAATAGTGAATTGGGAATCAAGTGACTCTCCCTCTGGGAGAGTCGGGCTCTCAGGCCCGGAGAGGCTGTGAGCCGTTGGGGTCTGATCAACCCAGTGGATTGCCCTCCCCGTCGCTTAGGCTCCGACCCTCCCGCAAGCGGAAGGGTGTCTTGTTCGGTGATGGCAATTCACCGCTGACCACTCTTCATATCGACTTCGCTCAACTCAAAACCAAATAATGCTAAGTAAGCTGTTCAAATCTCAGCCCGAACCGACGCCTCTGCCGGAAACCAACGAGCAGACGGTCAACGAGATTCTGCGCAAAGTGCAGCGAATTCGGTTGGCGGCGAACCGGTCTGTGAACGACTTGATGGCGGGCCAGTACAAGAGTGTCTTTCGCGGTCGCGGCATGGAGTTCGATGAGGTTCGCGAATACCAACCCGGCGACGACGTCCGGACCATCGATTGGAATGTGACCGCGAGAGAAGGAAAGCCGTACATCAAACGGTTCTGCGAAGAACGCGAATTGACCGTGATGTTTGTGTTCGACATTTCGGCTTCAGGGGTCTTCGGTTCCGGCCAGCAATCGAAACTGGACTTGGTTGTCGAAGTCTGCGCGATGCTGATGTTTTCGGCGATTCGCAACAACGACAAGGTTGGATTGGTGACGTTTGCTGATGACGTGCAGGCGTTCTATCCCCCGCGAAAAGGGAAGAGCAACGTCCTGCGGCTGATTCGTGAGCTTGTCGCGGTTCGGCCTATGGCAACTCGCACGCGTTTGGATTCGGCGCTGGAATTTGTGAACCGGGTGCAGAAGCGGCGGTCGGTTGTTTTCATCGTCAGCGACTTCCTGGACACCGATCCCGGTCGCAATCTTGCCGTGACGCAGCGACGCCATGACGTGATTGCTGTGACAGCTTCTGATCCGCGTGAACATGAACTGCCGAACGTTGGCTTCATCACCTTGCGCGATCCGGAAACTGGTGCGTTGCGTGAAGTGGATACGGCTAGCAAACGGGTGCGTGATGACTTCCGAAAAAAGTCTGTCGAACGCGAAGAGACTCTCACGACGACGTTGAACCGCGTGGGCGTTGATCGACTGTCTGTCATGACTGATGAACCGTACGCACAGACGCTGCAGAAGTTTTTCCGGATGCGTGAAAGGCGATCGCGATGATGCGGTGCGCTCCGGTCAACAGCAAGCAACCGCGCGGACAGATGAAGTTTCTGTGGTCGGAAACTGCGGTTCTGCTGGGGTTGTTGGTTCTCACTGTGACTGGCTGCAACAAAGCCAGTGATGCTTCGGTCAATAAATCGAAACAGCAGGGCACGATCACAAAAGAGACCGTGAACGGGCCGGTGTCTTTACTGCTGAAGGTGACTCCGGACAAGCCGGCGCTTTCGGACACGATTGATGTGACGGTCGAGATTGTTCGGGACGAGAGCCTCGATGTTCGATCGCCGGATTTGACAGAGCTATTCGAGGATTTCCTGGTCGCAGATTTCAAAGAGATGTTGCCGCGGATCGATGGCGATCGGATCGTGGTTGAGCATAAGTACAAGCTTGAACCGCTGACACCAGGTAAGGTTCGATTGAATGCGATTCCTTATCGATTCTCAGAGAACGAAGAAGATGAACCACTGGTGGTCGCGACGAAGCCGGTCACGCTTGATGTGCAGACCATCGTCGACAAGAAGTCTCCGTCCTTGATTGAGATCGGCGATCCAGTCGATCCGATGAACTTGCCGCCAAACCCATACCGGCACGTGCCTCTGGTGGCTGGTGGACTATTCGCGCTCGCACTGCTGGTGTTCTTTATCAGGCGTCGTCTGAAACGCGGGCGAATCGAACCCGTCTTCACTCCAGCACAAATCGCCCGGCGTGAATTGGACGAGTTGCGATCTTCCAACATCGCACAGACTGAACCGAAAGAGTTCTACGTACGACTCACGGGCATTGTTTGTCGGTTCGTCGAAGGGACAACTCGAGTCCGCGCGCCGGAGCAAACAACGGGTGAGTTTCTTCGGGAGATCGAACAACGCGACGTGTTCTCTGATGTCAAGCAGGAGAGGTTTCGCGTCTTCCTGGAAGCCGCCGACCTGGTTAAGTACGCCGCGCAGGAACCAACCGAGAGGGATATCGAATCCAGTCTTCAAACTGCCGATGCGTTTGTGGCTGACGTTGAATCAGACACAGTGGAGGTGACGGCATGAACGCTATGCGGTTCGCCGATCCAATCTGGTTCTTCGCTCTACTGGCGCTGTTGCCGTTGATTGTCAAAGTTATCACGCGACGGCGTAACGCGGCTGTTACGTATTCCAGCTTGAGCATCCTGGAGGGCATGAAGCCGACATGGCGTTCCCGATTGCGTCCCTTCATTCCGTGGCTTCGTGTTATTGGGCTGACGTGCATTGTGATTGCATTGGCCAGACCTCAGGCGGGAATCAAGGGGTTTCGAGAACGTCGTGAAGGCATCGCTATCCAGATTTGCCTTGACCGGTCGTCGTCGATGTCGGCGGAAGACTTCCAACTCGGAAACGAATTGGTCGATCGACTGACGGCGGTGAAAGACGTCATTAAGCGGTTTGTTCAAGGCGACGACGACACAGGTTTGTCAGGTCGAGTTGATGACCAGATTGGCCTGATCGCGTTCGGTGGCTTTTCCGAAGTTCGATGTCCGGCAACGTTAGATCATGACGTGTTTCAGGAAATTCTGGCGGACGTGAATTTGCCCGAACCGGAACGTGACGCAGACGGCGACGTTTTACGATCCGGCTACAACCTCTACACGGAAGAGGGAGCCACCGCCATTGGTGACGCGTTGGCGATGTCGGCAGATCAATTGCGCAAGTCGGATGCCAAAACTAAAATCATCATTCTGCTGTCTGACGGCGAACACAATGCGGGCGTCTTGAGCCCGGATCAGGCGATCGAAGTTGCCAAGGAATTCGGCATACGGGTGTATTCGATCGGTGTGGGTTCCAGCGGACGAAGGTTTGTGCGATTCGTTTCTCCCAGTGGAGAAGTTGGGTATCGCCCAATCCCTTTGAAGCTGGACGAAGAAACTCTGAAAAAGATCGCCAGCCAAACGGGCGGGAAGTATTTTCACGCCAACAACACGGATGCTCTGGTTGACGTGTATCGAGAGATTAACGAACTGGAGAAAACGTCAACCGAAGGTACGGTTTACCGCGACTACCGTGAACTGTGTTTTCCCTGGTTGCTGGCTGGCTGCTTGTTTGCTGTTCTCGAACTGCTGATGACCGCGACGCTGTTCAAGGGGGTGCCATGATCGATTGGTACTCGCCCGGCTGGCTACTTTCCCTCTGGGTTGTGCCGGTGCTCGGGTTCTTCCTGTTCTCTGCTGTGCGTTGGCGATCGCGCAATGCTGAATCGTTTGCATCAGCTGGAATGCTAAAACGACTCGCCCCGAACAGCAGCGTGTTCAGCCGGTATGCGAAGGCTTTGTTGGTTCTTGTTGCGACGACGTGCTTGCTGATTGCGATCGCTCGGCCCCGTTGGGGAACCTACATGCAGGACGTTTCGACAAGCGGTTCTGACATTTTCGTTGTGCTGGATGTGTCGCGTTCGATGCTGGCAGAAGATGTTCGTCCCAACCGGTTGGATCGAGCCAAGTCGGACATTCTGGATCTTGTTGCGAAGGCGGAAGGCGATCGTGTTGGTTTGATTGCCTTCGCGGGAACACCACTGCTACAGGTCCCGCTAACAACGGACCTCGACTTCTTTCGTTCAACGCTGACGGAACTTAGTACAGACGTTGTTCCACGTGGCGGCAGTATGTTGGGCGACGCCATTCTGAAAGCCCTGAAGGCAATGGAATCTCGCTTCGACCGACAGCAAGTGATTGTGTTGGTCACAGATGGTGAAGATCAGGATTCGTTTCCTGAGGAAGCAGCCAAGGCGGCGGCAGAGCGTGGCGTGAAAATTGTATCGGTAGGGCTTGGTGACCCAATCGATGGGGCTCGTATCCCGGTTCGAGACGGCTCCGGCAACCTTTCGTACGTGCAATACAACGGGGCAGAGGTGTGGTCGATTCTGAAGGAAGATACCCTGAAAGAATTGGCTGAGACGACCGGAGGAGCCTACATACCGGCTCGAACGAGCGTCTATGATTTGGGTGAGATCTACGAGAATCATCTGTCAGCGATTACTGAAGATCCAAACGATACGCAGCAGCGCGAGCGACTTCACGAACGGTTCCAATGGTTCGCAGCGTTCGCGTTTTTCTGTTTGCTGGTCGAAGGTTTTCTGTCTTCGTTTCGAAGTTCAAAGCAGGTTGTCTGAACATGCAGAACAAGGCACGATTTGGTCTATCACCATCAAACCTCGCAACGTCGTTGACTTTGCGATGGGCGCTGGTTGCGTCATCAGTGTTGATGGTTGGCGGGCTTGGCGATTCTGGTCGCAAACGCGTTAAGGATGGGGTGACTCTGTTTAAGAAACGTGAGTTCAATGACGCCGCTCGGGCGTTTGCGGACGCGGAACGGTTACTGCCGGATGACTTCCGAGTGAAATTTAACCGTGGGTGTGCGGAATCGCGGATACAGAATCGTGAAGATGCGATTCGATTGTGGAGCCTGGCATCGACGTCTTCTGACCGAGACGTGGCGATGGCTGCACATTACAACCTTGGCAATATTGACGTTCTGAAAGCGATTAACGAGTTCGGGCCATCACCAGATACGCTCGGCAAGAAGGAACGCGAACAAGGTTTCGAGACCCTCGCCAGAGCAGTCCGGCATTACCGCGAATGCCTGGCCATCGATCCCAACAATATTGACGCTCGGCGGAACATTGAGATTATCCGTCTATGGCAAGCAAACATGCGGAAGATCTGGCGGAACGTTGAGCGAGCACAAAAGGAACGCGAAGAGCAGAAGGTCTCTTTGCCACAGCTGCTAATCAAAGTGGACGCCGCGCAGTTTGATGCCTTTCGAGTTAATGCTGACTTGCTGAACAAACAACCTGAAGCCTCTGCCAGGAAGGAACTCCAGCAAAAGGCGTTTGAGTTAATGGGAGAGTTGCCCAAGAAGATCGATCAGCAACTCGAACCGAAAACGGACCTGGCAGAAGAAGAACGGCTTGCCATTCAGGAAGCTCGCGAGTTGATCAATGGCATCTATTCCGAAGCAAAGAACGCTGCGGCTGCCGCTCTTGATTCTCTGGAGACTGAGAAGCCCGATGAATCGATCTCACAGCAGGTCGCTGCTTTGGATGGCGTCAACAGGATGTACGACGTTGTCGCAATGTTTCCAGAACTTGTACAGCGAGCCGTGCAGCTTCAGGAAGCAGTGGTCGCATCGACGGAGCTCCCGATTGAACCTCGAGCAGAAGACTTCACTGCAGATCGTGGCAATCTGTTGCTTGATCGGGAGAACCGGGTTTCGGGCTTGTCCGCAATTCTCACGCTGAAGGCTGAACAGTTTAAGGACATCATCGCTCAGCAAACGGCGCTTCGTGAGAAGCACGAAGGGCCGGCTATGAAGTCGCAAATTGAACAAGACATGGACCGATATCGAATCGCGGTCAAACGAGCCATTGAGTTGAACGAAGAGCTGAATGAGGAGCTCAAACTGTCGTCAGGCAAGCTTCGTTTGCTACAGCTCGCCGACGCTTCGCCACACGCAGCGCGAGCATTGGAGATACTGAAAGAGATTGCTGAAACCCTGCCAAAACCGAAGCAAAACGATCAAGGTAAGGGAGAGAATCAACAGCAGCAGCAAGAAGAAAACGAAGATCAGAAAGGCGACCAAAACGAACCGAAGGACGAGCCCAACGATGATTCAACTCTGACGGACGCAGACCCACCCGAGGAAGATGAAGAACAGCAGGAACAAAAGACCGAACAGCAAGAACAAGAACTGCGCGATCGAGAAGAGGTGGAGGCACTTCTGCGAAAAGTCCGTGACCGCGAACAGGCTCTCAAGGATCGCAAAGCCATACTGAGAGCAATCCGCGCGAGGCAATCGAAAGTGAAACGGGACTGGTAATGTTGTCGCGAGCTTTTCTTGTCTTGGCTGCTCTTCCTGCGGCCTTGTTGTTCACAACCGAAGTACGAGCTCAGGAAGCTCGTGTTTCTGTTCGTTCGAGGTCTGTCTACCTGGGTGATCCGTTTGAGTATCGCCTGACCCTGGTGGATGCGCCCGGTGCTAAAATTGGCGAATTTGCTCCGAAGGATTTCAACGTTGAGCTGAGTTCGACACCGACCCTCAGCACCATGAGCTTCAACGGTCGTCGAACTCAGTCAGAGATTCACAGTTACGCGATGACCGCGAAGAAAGCGGGACGCTTTACTATTAAGCCACCAATAGTCTTGCTGAACGGTGAGCAGTTGGAACCGCAGGAAGTCGAGGTCGAAGTTGTTGGGCCGGAAGAGAGTCCGTTGTTCAATCTCGATCTCAAAGTGGATCCGCCGAGTGTCTACCCATTGCAACGGTTCGCGGTTCGGCTGGATGTCAATCTCCGGGAACTACCCGCACCCTTCCGCGTTATGAGTCCTGTTTCACGCGTTCGTCCACGGCTCATGGTTCCGTGGTTACAGGCTGACTCTGTGCCAGATGGCCTTCAGCCGGGGCCGTTCGATTTCAATAATATCCTTCGTTCTGGCGGAGGCGGATTCACGGTCAATGGGCTTACCAATCGAGTTCTGTTCGAGCCACGCGAATACGTGTTCCTTCCGCCAGAGGAGAAGGTTCAAACGAAAGATGAGGAGACCGGCAAGGAAACAACATGGTTTCGCTACAGGTTCGAACGTAGTTTCACGGCACTGAAACCTGGCGTCTATTCGCTTGGGCGTTCGTCGCTGCGGGGAGAGCTAATTGACAAGATTGAAGATGCACGGGCCAGCACGACATCAGTCTTTGGAGTCACCGAACCATTGACTGTCGATGTTAAGCCGCTGCCTCTGGATACTCGTCCGGATTCGTGGTGCGGTGTTATTGGCGAACTGGATGTCAAAAGCACAATCACTCCGACTTCGGCTCGGGTTGGTGAACCGCTAACACTTACGTTGCAGTTGTCGGGTTCTGGCTTGTTGGCAGATGCGTTCCCTCCAGACCTTGGCGAAACCGCTGCTATCACAGAGAAGTTTAAGGTCTACGATGCCACGTCGAGGCCAACGAATTCGGGGCGAATTTTCACTTACAGCCTTCGAGCAAAAGAGCCGGGGGACATTGAGTTTCCGTCGATCGAATTGGCGTGGTTCAATCCGAATTTGGAGAAGTACGTCACGGGCAAGACGTCCCCCATTCCGCTTAGCATTACTAAGTCTCAGGTGCTTTCGACTGACGCGATTGTTGGGGCACCACAAGAAGTCCCCACTGCTCTGCAGGCAACAACTGGCGGACTGGCTGCGAACGCGGTGACGCTTCAAGTCGTGCGTTTCCAGGCGAAACCTTGGTTCGTGGCATGGGCCGGAATTGGCGTATTCACGGCGCTCGCATGGATCGTGTCAGGTCGAACTGCATCCGCAAAGCAGAAGGCTCGGACCAAACAGAAGCAACGGCTGGCTCTCGCGAACGCCAAAGTTACAGAGAGCCTGAAGCAGCTGAGTGCAAACCAGGTTGGTGACGGAATTACCGCGATTAGAGAAGCGGTGAATTCCATTGTCGCCGCCGTATCAGATTCAGCCGATGGCGGGTTGACGAGCGAAGAAGCCGTCTCACGACTGTCTGCTAGCGGTATCGATCAGCCCACGATTGCGAGGACAAGCGAGCTATTGAAAACACTGGATGCAGCTCGTTACGGCGGGCTATCGGAATCGACTGAAGACCTTCAGTCGCGCGTTAAGTCGGTTATCGGTGACTTGATCAAATCGGCGAATCGGGTGCGATCGTGAAACGCAAGAACCTCACGCCTACGTACTTTATCGCGCTGCTGGCTTTGTGTGGTTGCAGCACGGCTCCAAACGCGGACGAATCTCGTCTGTTCGAACAGGCGGAAGTGGCATTCGCTTCTGCAACAGATTCGGAAGACTACATTCGTGTCGCTGGCACATACCAGCAGCTGGTTGAAGACGGTGTGCGTTCTCCTTCCGTGTTCTTCAATCAAGGTAACGCCTTCGCGAAAGCAGAACGGTATGGCCGAGCCATCGCGTGCTATCGCCAGGCGATGCGGCTTGACCCAACGGCGGATTCGGTTCGTTCAAACCTTCAAACAGCAATGCGGAAAACCGGGGCGGTGCAACCAGCGGGCGATTGGTTACAGCAAGTCTTCTTCTGGCAGGATTGGACCAGCTACGCCAGCAAGTTTTACCTGGCGACTGCGTTGTTGAGTCTCGCGGCATGCAGCATCGTTCTGGCCCGGCGGAAGCCTGGCGCTGTGGCTTCGAGAACCGCCGTGTTCCTGTCAGGCCTGGCGATCATTGCCATAAGTAGTGCTGTGTATGACTGGTACCGATTTGAACGCATTGTGAGTGGAACCGTCGTCGAATCGAATGTAACGCCACGTACTGGAAACGGCGAGAACTACGAACCCGCGTTCAATCAGCCGCTGCCTGAAGGAACCGCCGTCACGATTGCCGAAGAACGCGGCGATTGGCTAAGAATCTTCGTAAAGGGCACGGGAAACGGTTGGATTCAGAGGGATACCACCGTCATCTATTGAGTGAACGTTAGGCCAACCGGCCCGACAGAAAATGCTCAATTTCCCGCAAGATACCCCGTGATCCAACTCCCGTTGGCCGACTTCCTGGGGTTTCTACCAGGTCCAAACCCGCAAATCCGGCATCTGCTGGATGACTTGCAATAACCCCAACAGGATTCCCTTTCGTTAACGCTTCTGCATAAGTACTTTTGACCACTCTAGGTGAGTTCGTACTACGTTTTTACGAATTCGTTCGAGAGCCGACTGCGTCAGAATATCGACTACTTTTAAGAGTTGGTTCGAGTCTAGCTAAGCCGCGAAGCTACTTGAGCCTGTCCTACCCCACGCCCCACCCCAAAAAATCGCTGTCGCCCACCATGGAACTGGAGGTTCCCATGCGACGTCCAATGCGAACCCACCAGAGTGTGAGGATTAAAGATGCCAATTCACGTCGAATGCGACGCCTGTGCTTACGAGTTCAATGCGGCGGATAAATTCGAGGGCAAGCTTGTTCGCTGCCCCGAATGTTCAGAGACAATTCGAGTTGGTGAAGAGGAACCGGCAGCTCGACCACGACGAACAGAACGACCTCGTCGCACCGCCTCACGCAGTGAAGCCCGATCATCACGTTCTCGCCCGGAATGACCATCGCGTAGCCGAAAAGCACCGGCTCGACGTTCGAAGAAGAAAAAGACGTCCAACAATTTCAATCCGATGCTCATTGGCGGTGGAGCTGTGATTGTTGCTTTGCTCGGTGTGATCGGATTTTTGCTAACCCGGGGTGACGACAACAAACCAGCGAACACGAGCGGTGGTGCCGTGATTGCCCAAGGCGAAGCTCAGCCAAAACCACGTGACCTGATCGATGAAGCTCGTCGACAGGAACAGGAAGCCGAAGAGGCTCGCAGACGTCAGAAGGAAGCGGAAGCTGCCGCAGCTGGTGAAGGACCAACGGATCCTCAAAAACGTTTGGCGCCACCTTCAATGTCTCGCACGACACCGTTCCAGCCAGACCCAGCGGCCAACCTGCCAGACATCGATTCGAACGATGTCGTCAGTTCCAGCGGTAACCGCGTTGCATGGTTGTTTGCAGACGGAACCGGATTCGCCAAGAAGGAAGACATGTGGGTCTACTCTGGCCCATTGGCAGTTCTTGCGATTCGAACCGGTGGCAACGGGGAAGTTGCGTTCTACGAAACACTACGGACTGACAACTTTGTCGAGCTCTACAATCAGCAGCGACATATTCGTGTCCGTTTGATGAGCAACGAGGTTCAAGCCTTCAACCTTGTCGACAACACGAAAGCGGTGAAAGGTGGTCGAAGACTCGGTAACTCAACAGCATCGGCGAGTGCGTGGCTAACTCGGTTCCGTCTACCAAAGCGGACGATGTGGAGCCCAATTGAACCGGACCCGACCAATTTGCCACCGCTTGTTGCAGCTGTCGAAAAACAGGTCGCTCGAATTGATGTTCGCACCAAAGACGGAGCTGGTAACGGAAGCGGATTTCTGTTGGACGAGAGCGGACGGATTATCACGAACTACCACGTGATTGAAGAATGCGAATTCGCGAGCGCCGTCTTCAAGAACGCAGGGCCCAACGGAACAGAAGTGAAAGTACCAATTGCTGGTTACCTCTACGCTGATCCGAAGCGAGATATCGCAGTGCTTCAGGCAGTACTGCCTCCCGGGTTCAAGTTTCGTGGTTTGCCAATGAGCAAAGAAACCAGGAAGGGCGAAAACGTAGTCGCCTTCGGTGCACCGTTGGGGCTCGATGCGACAACGTCTACCGGAATCATTAGTGGCTATCGAGATCCTGACGACTTGAAAACGATGCTGGGCATCGAAGGTTTCGCCGGGAACTGGATTCAGACAACAACTCCCATTTCGCCCGGCAACAGCGGCGGCCCATTGGTGAATCTCAGCGGTGAAGTTGTCGCGATCAACACAATGACACTGACTCGCGGGCAGCAGTTGAATTTCGCAATCTCAGCGGGAGATATCCTCGACGTCGTTTCCAAAAGCGCGCCGATTCCGAAGAAGCTGAAGCCAGACGATTTGCCGGTGGCGTCTCACCGAGCCATCGCGCCGCCGCCGGGGGCAGATGGTCGTTCTCGACGGACCGGACGGCAGATCAGGATTCCTGTTGGGCCCCGAAGCTACATTCCTTTGTGGCCAATCGAAGACACAGCCGAAGGTCGGAAGCACTTGTCAGAACTCGACGAACTGGTCGTCAGCATGGTTCCAGACATCAGCATGTTGATTGCTGATAAGAACGGCGTCGTTAAATCTGCGATTGAAGACGCCGCCGGAAAGTCAGTTCGCAATGCAGAGATTCGAGTCGTCATTGACGAAGGCCCGGTACTGATCATCGCGCCAGAGCTTAAGAAGGCTTCTGAGCACCAATTGAACCTACAAATGTTTGCTCACCTTTATATCGTCCACAACGGCGAGGCGCTCAGGATTTGGCGCGGATCGGAAGACATGGGACGGGTCTCCAAGACTCTCTTGAAGCGAGGTTCGATCGGCAAGAAAACAAGAACGAAGATGGCCGAGTTCTTCAGTCGATTCACCGAAGACGTCAAGAACGCCAACGCGTCTACGAAGGAAGCGGAAGAAAAGAAGGATCGCGAAAGCAACCCATTCAAGAGCGGCGCAATGGACGATTCGCCAAAGTAGGTCCGATGAATGCTCTCACCACTCTTCGGGCTACTGAGAGCTGCGCTTTTTTCGACATCATGTCGAACAAAGATCTGTTGCACGACGCAGGCGATAGCAGATTCATGGCCGAAACCAAGCTCACACGCGACGACGCCTACGAAGAAATGGCGTCCACTTACCAGTGCCTCCAAATTGATGCTCTCAACAACGCGCTCAAGGAAAACGGCGTTGAGGACGCAGAGCTGCGCCGCAAAATCTGCGAGCAATTCACATTCGCGATGGGCAACTTCCACGATCAATACTGGTTCGACTCCGAGGGGCAACGCGTTCACCCGCTGCTTTGCTTCTCGTCACGATTTCTGAACGTCGATACCGATGTCAACGAACTCGGTGACGTCTACGCGCCGTCCGACGGCTTCGCCTACCATGAATATGCGTTTGGAAACAACGCTTGGTATTTCGACGAACACAACGAGGATGCCAGCGAAATCCAGCACGGCGTATTCGAGGGCGATGATCACTCGTAGTTCAGCGTCGTGCAACATGGTGTTTACGCTAGGCCTTCGGCACACCGCTGTCGTTTGTTCAAGCCTCCCTCTGGTGGTAGAATCTTCCGTTGTTCAAACTTGAATGGCATCGCAACGGCGGCGTCGTAACAACCTTCCGTTTTGTCGGTCAATCAGTGGCAATCAAAATCGACATTTGGTATCGCCTCCGCGACGCTGACTCGGATGGACACCTTTCGCTGACGCCAGAAGCGTACTTTGGCCCTGTCGATCCGCACGAAACGTACGAACAGAACGGCATACCTCGCTTCAACTTCACGTGGCAATATCTCGACGTACCCCGCGATCGACTCCTTTGGTCAATCGAGCGTCGGGCTGGCACCGAGGATGATACTA
>JBGCDN010000903.1:0-13485 GCA_045105495.1 Planctomycetaceae bacterium | reverse complement strand
TTCGCTAACAGGCGGCGATCCAGACATTCTGGCTCCGCTGATCACTAACCCGGTTGGTGGCCCTGGTAGCTACGCCGTTAGCATTGCTGACAACAACAGAGTGAGTGGTCTTCGAATTGACGGCAACGGTGGTCGAGGCATTGTGAGCCGACGTCCGTTGACCAACTTCGAAATTACCAGTAACACCATCTTCAATCACACCGACGCCGTCGTTCTGAATAACGTTCGAGGCTACGGCAACTTCAGTGACAACATCATTGATGGTGAAGATGAAGACGGGAACCCAACTGCAGACAACGGCTTGATCTTGTCTGTTGCTGCTGGCGAGCGGCTTGATCTGCTGATGGAGAACAACGAAGTCCGCGGCCACACCGGCGACGGCATCAGCCTGCTGGCTCGACCTGGTTCTCGTATCCAGGCGAACGATCCGAACGGCGAACTGGGCCAACGTACTGGCATTCTTGGCAACGTTGCCAACAACAACGATCGCGGTATCCGCATGGAAGCTCGCGATGGTGCTGTGATCAACGCCAGTGTCGAAGACAACGAGTTCAGCGAGAACGCTCGCGACGGCTTCCTTGCTCTGTCTGATTCAGGCCGAGTGGTACTTCGCAGCTTCGCTCGCAACACGGGCTTGAACAACGGTGGCAACGGAGTGTTCTTCCACTACCGAAACGGTGGTGAGTTCTTTGTTATCAGCGAAGACCGAAATGAGAACGGCTTGCTGGACCTTGGCGAAGATGTGAACGGGAACGGCCAGTTTGATCTCGGTTTTGTTCAGAATACGTTGAGCGGCAACGGAGAGACCGGTCTTTGCATCTTCGGTCAGGGCAGCGGGACAGGCGTGTTTGACATTGGTGGACCCGACCCAATTCTTGGCAATGAATTCCTTGGCAATGCCGACGCTGGGATTGCTGTTGATCTTACCGGAACTGCAACGGCACAAGTCGATGCAATGTTCAACACGATCACGGCCGGAGCCGCTGCACCAGCATCTCTAACGATCCTGCTTGACTTCATTGACCCAGCTCAGGGCACATTCGTGGATCCACTCGGCCGGACAATGACTCCGTTTGACCCCACGAATTTCGGCTTCGGTGCAGGTTCGACTGACCTGATTGCGAATTCAGTTCTGGATCTCGTTCGATCGCACTATCTGAACATCGTGACTTCTGATGTTGATCCACGAAGCCCAATCCCTCAGGGCATGCAGCTTGACGTCGACTTCCTTATCGGTGACTTCGGCACAGATCCCGGCACCGGAAACGAGTACTATGCTGTTCTGATTGGTGACTCGCCTGACGCTCCTGCAGGACTGGCAGGACAGTCGTACGGAATTGGACAGATTCGTGATGCCAATGGTGCCGGTCCAACACCGAGTGCGATCTTCCCTGGGAACCTTGGTGACCCTGGTGCTTCAGTCTACGCAGATCAGATCGCGAGCTTCTCGCCCGGCCTGAATCCGCCGGATGCATTCGGTGCAGTACCGGGAGCTTCTGACCCATTCCCGATGAGCGATCGAAATGCGGCGGCGAGTTTCGACTCGACCGCGTTCGCGGACGGGCTGACTAGTGGGAATCTCGATTTCACCACCAAAGCACTTGGGCTAATTACCTCACACGAGCTTGGACACGCGTTATCGCTCCGTCACGTTCTCCTTAACGGATCTAGTACTCCAACCGGTCTGAGCCCGATCATGGCTACTCCGGCTTTGGACGGAAGTATTCAAGTACTAGTCGAAGATAACGAGTTTGCATTCAGTGGGACAAATCCCGAAGACGGTGTGCCTTTCGTCCAAAACTCTGTGCAGCAGCTTGTTAACGCAATTGGGCTCCGCAGAGCGGGTACGGGGACTGGCCGACAGTTTGATGGTATGCGAGTGCGTGCATCAGACGATGCTCGACTTCGTCCCTCACGATTCCTCAACAATGAGATCACAGGGCAGGACAACGATGGCTTGAGTGTTACCGTGGCAAACAATGCCAAGGCCGAAGGGATTGACATTCAGGGCAACAATATCAGCGGTAACGGTGGTCGAGGAATTCATCTCGAAGCACGTGGTCGCAACGCAATGATCTTTGCCGACCAGTCGATTGGTGGTGACGGCACGAATACCCTCGGCGGAGTTTCTTATTCGCAGACAAACTCAATCACCAGTAACCGAGGCGATGGTATTCAGGTCCTCGCGGCCAATGGTGGCATGGTGAATGGAAACATCATCGGCAATGACATCTCGGGCAACAGCGGAAACGGCATTGCACTTCTCATTGAGAAGTATGGAACACTCAACTTCGGAGACGTTTCATTCGGGAGCAATCAAGTCGTTCGAGACAACACGATTGACGGGAACGGTGGGTTCGGAATCCTGGCTCGATCTGAGTCAGTGCCCGGAGAAGTCTCCACTCTCAATCTCATCACCGATGGCAACACAATCACCAACAATTCAAGTGGTGGATTGTTCGCGGAACTCGTTGGTTCAAACAACAGTCCGCCAGCTATCCCAAGTCCACTCATTAACAGCACGCTTGATCTCGTGGTCCGAAACCAGAGGTTCGAGGCCAACAGCAATCTCGGATTGGGTGTCAATGCAACTGGAAACACAAAAGCGAACGTCTTGATCGATAGCAACACCATCACCGGCACAGTTGGTGGTGACGGTGTCCGCTTGGACCGTGCTGACTCCGCACATCTTGCAGCGGTCGTAGAGAATAACGTTATCACTGATAACGAAGGGGACGGAATTGCATCGATCTTCTCTGGGAACAATCGCTTCGACGCGAAGCAGCCTATGAGTGGAATGGTGAATACAATCGATTGGAATAACAATGTGATAACAGGAAACACTGGCAACGGAGCTTCCTTCCTCGGTCGCGGTGATGCTCAGCTTGTGGCAGACGGGATGAATAACCTCATCTCAAACAACTCAAGCAATGGTATCCTCGTCGACACCCGCGAATTCTCGACCTTTGGGGATCCATCAGACATTGGCTTCCCACCGCCTGGACGTCGAACTGTGTTCAAGAGCAATCAGATTTTGAACAATGGTGAGGATGGCATTCGGCTAACATCAATCGATGAATCACGGCAACTCATTCAGGTTACATCGGCTGCAAGTTCTGCCGCTGGCTCACCGCACGCTGGTGGACCGACTGATGGCGATACTGTGATCTCTGGGAACGGATCTGACGGTATCCACATCGATGCGACTGACGATAGCGACATTGACCTAGTGGTTAACTCGGGTGAAGGTCAGACCATTATCACACAGAATGGAACCAACAGCGGCGGTGGTAACGGTATTCGCTTTGATGCATCTGGAAACACAACGTCTTCTTTATCTGTGCAGGAAACGCTTATCGCCGGCAACTTCGCTGGGGACTCTGAGGACGCTAATAACAACGGTGTGTTGGACTTTGGCGAAGACGCCAACGGAAACGGTTTCCTGGACACTGAAGATGCTGATGGGAACGGCACGCTGGACGCTGGTGAAGATGCCAACGGAAACGGAATCCTGGACACAGAGGACGCCAACGGAAACGGTGTGCTTGATGGTTCAGAAGATGCGGTGAACGATCTGACTAGAGGGTTCTTTGCTGGAAACCTCGACATTGATGTCGAGAACGGTGACGGTATCCAGTTCAACGCAACGGACTTCACTACTGCTAGTCTTCAGATTGGTGGTGCTGGCGACCTTGGCAACAAAATTCAGGGTAACGAAGACGATGGAATCTCCGTCGGTGTCCGAGGCGGCCTTGCCGACACGGGGAGTGGTGCCACAGGTATTGCTCGCCCGACAATCAACATTGTTGGTAACGAGGTTGGTGGCTTCGATGATGGAAATCCCGCCGGAAACGGTGGCGACGGACTGGGCTTTAACGTCTCAGGTGGTGCCTTCGCAGAGGCACAGTTCGACGGCAACGTGAACGGAGACAACCAGCCTGACATCACGACTCAGGACTACTTCCGAAACGAAGTCGGACCGATTGTGACCGCTTCAATTGAGAACAACGAGTTCTCACAAAACGGTCGCCGCGGTGCGAACTTCCGACTCACCGGTGCTTCTGGTCAGCGTGAGCGAGAACTACTCGGTGGTCCCGATGTGGGCGGGACAACTCTCGATCTGAACACCATCCTATTCAACAACAACCTTGTACGGTCTAACGGAGAAGACGGCGTTATCTTCCAAGCCAATGCTCGGTTCCTTGAAAGTCGCGAAGTCTTTATTCGAAACAACGGAGCCCCAGGGGCAGGCAACCTTTCTCCTGGACTGTTCAGCCCGCTTAACCCAGGCCTAACCGGCTTGAATGGTGGAACACTGAACGGAAACGCTGCGTATCAGGCTGACTTCCTGAACCTGCGGACGGCTCAGAACTCAACCTTCGAAGCTCTCTCGAACGAGATTGCGAACAACGGCACGGCACTCATTGCCAACCAGGGTACAGGCATGACCATTCGAGTCAGTCCTAACGCATACCTTGCTGCGGATGTTCAGAACACGACATTCGGAGGCAACCTTGATGCGGACTTCTTTACCGAATCGTTCAACGTTGGTGGTACACCACGAACGTCGATTGACTACATCAACGGTGACGCAAACGTGCCACTGTTCCTGGTACCTGACGTTGTGTTCCTCGACGACACCGCACAGTTCGATCTGCGGTTCGAGAATAACACTGGGAACCAGATCGAAGTCACATCCGCAGGGTTTGTGTTCGACAACATCGACCAAAGTAAGGGAACGTTCACTCCAGCATTGTTCCCACGGACGCCATCAATCTTCCAGGTTGACAATGGACCATTCCTTAACAACCCGAACAACGTCTTCTCTTTCCAAGGGTCGATTCAGGGCATTCGAGGAGCGTTTAGCACTGGTGGATACAACGAACGGGCAGCAGCTGACCCGCTGTTCCCGAACATCGCTTTCCCACCAGCGTTGCCGTAACCAAGTCTGAAACATGTGTCGGGGAAAAGACGCCGCTTGGCTTAGGCCAGCGGCGTCTTTCTTTTTGTCGCCAATGCAATCGGTACTCGAATGGATGAATGCAGCAAACCACCCGCTGATACCGGGTGTGTCCTCGTATCGAGACTGACCGTTCGGTAGGGTTTTAGGCCCACCCAAAAGCCCCGCAAGTGTTTCCCCCCTACTCCGCTATGCCAGACACATCTGTCGAATCCGAAACGATCGATGAGAGATCCGTTGGTCTTGTTGAGACGCAACGTGTCGCCTTGTTTGGCAAACGCCCACTGTCTCTCGCATCAGAGGAAGAGACACTAGGGCCGGTAGATGTGGCCTTTGAAACGTATGGGCGGCTTAGTCCCAATCGAGACAACGCAATCTTCATCTGTCATGCCCTGACAGGCGATGCTCATGCGGCGGGCGTGCATTCGAACAGCGACCGAAAGCCTGGTTGGTGGGAAGGATTCATTGGCCCCGGAAAAGCACTCGACACAGAAAAGTACTTTATCATCTGTGCGAATGTGCTGGGTGGGTGTCAGGGCACGACTGGGCCAGGCAGCGTGAACCCCGCGAGCGGCAATCGCTTCTGCCTGGACTTTCCGTTTATCACAGTCCAGGACATCGTCGATGTGCATGCCGAACTGGTTCGTCATCTCGGCATCGAAAAACTGCTGTCTGTTGTGGGTGGAAGCCTTGGCGGGATGCAGGTTCTGGCATGGAGCGTTCGGCATCCGGAACAGGTTCACTCTGCCATCGTCCTGGCATCGGCGGCCAACTTGTCCGCTCAGGGCATTGCGTTCAACGCAGTTGGAAGAAGAGCCATCTTCACAGATCCGGGATTCGAAGAAGGAAAATACTACGACAACGAAGGACCACGTTTCGGACTTTCGCTGGCTCGAATGATCGCTCACATCACGTACTTGTCAGAAGATTCAATCGAACTGAAATTCGGTCGTCGACTGCAAGACAGCGAACGACTTGCCTTCGACATGCTGAAGGAAACCGAGTTCCAGATCGAAAGCTATCTGCATCATCAGGGAAAGCGGTTCATCCAACGATTCGATGCGAATAGCTACCTCTACCTGACACGAGCAATGGACTACTTCCACCTCGGCGGTAACGATGTCCCACTCGCCGAGGCGTTACAAAATGCGACCGCTCGATTTCTGGTGGCGTCCTACACAACCGACTGGCTATTCCCGTCGTCACAAAGTCGAGCACTCGTTTCCGCGTTGCTTCAGGCTGGGAAACACGTCAGCTATACCGATTTGGAAAGCCCATATGGCCACGACGCGTTCTTGATTGAACTGCCGCAGTTGGAGGCGATTGTGCAGCCGTTTCTTGAGCAGGCTGTGCAGTCTTACGGTAAGGAATCATGACCGACACCGCCCCGGAACGTGCCAGAGAGAAACAGGAAGGTCGCCCAAGATATTGCCTGCGAGATCCGCTCGCGGCGATGACGGATGAAATCATCATGGGCCACATTGCGAGCGGCAGCCGAGTGGTTGACCTCGGGTGCGGCGATGGCCGACTGTTGTCGCGACTTCGAGATGATCACGAATGCTCTGTGACTGGTGTTGAGCTCGATGAGGCTCAGTGGCGAACCGCCGTCTCCCGAGGCGTCGCAACCATCCGAGCTGACCTCGACAAAGGCCTGAACGAGATTCCGACGGACAGTTTCGACGTCGCCGTACTCAGCCAAACGCTGCAACAAGTCCGCCATCCAAGCAAACTGCTGCTGGAGATGATGCGTATCGCGCAACGGGCCCTGGTGGTCGTGCCCAACTTCGGTTACTGGCGAGTCCGCTGGGAAGTGGCCATCCGCGGCCGCGCGCCGGTGACGGAGAATTTGCCGTACGAGTGGTATGACACACCAAACCTTCACGTCATGTCACTTCCCGACTTTCGAGCCTTGGTGCAGCGACTTGGCCTAAGCATTGTCCGCGAACGCCCCATCATCCGCGGCCGAGCACTCGACCGAGCGTTGCTTCCCAATCTGAGAGCAGATAGTGCGCTCTATGTGCTCACGCGAAGCTAAGACTCCGGCAGACGTCCTTGCCAACTTGAGCTGAATTTCGAGATTCCGGCCATCTTCTCAACTTTAGCCGAAGTGCTCTTTTTTCGTAAATCTACGAAACTGAACATACGAGCCATTGATCACCATAAACCATTGCAATTAATAGCTTTACGAAACAGGCGACAGGCCCCGCTTTCACATTAAGCTCTATCACAACCGACATAACCGGAAAGATCCACTCAAGCTGGTTTGCACAAACGACCGACCTAACTGAAACGGAGCGCGGACTGCGCTCTTTGGTTCACTGTTCAGGAGAGTGCAATGCGAAGCGGCAGAGTGTTACTGGCCGTGGCTTTGACGGTAGGCATGGGTGCGGCGGGTTTTTCAGACGACGGATCCAGCCAGTCCGCCAAAAGCCAACAGGCAACAAAATTGGATGCGTCATGGAGTACCGGGCAATCAACCCCCGGAACGCTCCGACGGACAGTGTCGAGTCAGTCTCGACATGGAATGGAAAAGAAGACGGTTCATCGCGAACCTGGCAGTGTCGTGCAAGCGGCAGCTGTTGGTGTGCAGCAGAAGGTGAAGCAAGTCTCGCAAGAGGAAGTCATCGACTTCGGCCCGCTGGACGACAACGGCCCTTTCACTGCTCCAAAAGCACTACCGGGTGCCGGGCAGGCTCAACCGTTGGCAGCTCCTTCTGCTCCAACCGGAGAGATGTTTGCACCGATCAACGACGGAGCTGCAGCTCTACAAAAGACCACAAGCCGGTCCCTGTACCAACCACCAGCAAATCGGCCACGTAGTCTCTCAAATCAGCCACAGCCGCTTAACCCGGCTCCAAACCGCGGCATCCCGGTTTCAACAATTTCAAGCCCAATGGGTGCTTTGCAGGCTCAGCCTGTATCAAGCGTTTTGGACATCGCTTCGACCGGAACCGGTTCGGTAGCTGGCGGCCCACTCGTGTCGGTCAAGGTCGAGCGAAAAGGCACCATCAGCATCGGGCAGGAATCACAGTGCTCATTCGTCGTCCGTAACAACGGAAGCGGAGTTGCTGGCAACGTGATTCTTGAAGCGTACGTTCCTAACAACGTTCAGGTCACGGGAACAACTCCTGGTACCAGCGAACAGGGTGCACTCACCTGGACTCTTGGCGAACTTCAGCCTGGCCAGGAACGCACCGTTCAGGTTTCTATGGTTCCTCGAACTGCGGGTTCAGTGAAGGTTCAGTCCTTCGTTCGATACTCAGGCCAACAGGAAACAACCTTCAAGGTCGTCGAGCCAAAGCTGAAGGTAACACTCGCTGGCCCGAAAGATGCCAAGGTTGGCGAAGCTGCCCCTTACGTCATCACCGTGACGAATCCAGGCAGCGGAACAGCACAAAACGTTACGATCTCGGCGAAGATCCCGAAGGGGCTCGAACACCGCCGCGGCGATCACCTAACCATGCAGGTTGGAGCTCTCGGTCCTGGCGAATCTCGAAATGTTCGACTTGCCCTGACCGCTTCAGATGCTGGTCGCCATCCAATTCGTGTCGAAGCCATTGCTGACCAGAACCTGAATGATTCTGCGAATGCATTGGTTGCAGTCGTTGCCCCAATGCTTGGTCTTCAGATCGTAGGTCCTAAAGTCCGACATGCTGGACGCAGAGGCCAATACACTCTTGTAGTCAGCAACCCAGGCAACGTTGCAGCAAGCAACATCCGCACGAAGTACGCCGTTCCAACAGGCTTTGAGTTTGTCGAAGCAGACCGTGGCGGCCGAGCTTCAGGAGACGGCAATGTCGAATGGTTTGTCGGTCAACTTGCACCGGGTCAAACCAGCAAACTGAACGTTGTTCTCCGAGCGAAGTCACTCGGAAACTTCACCCACAAAGCCGGTGTCGTATCCGAACAGGGTGCTACGAAATCAGCTGAGATGCCGACCACTGTTACCGGTGTTGCTTCTCTTGCTGTGACCATTCAGGACCGCGACGACCCAGTCGAAGTTGGCCAGGAAACACTTTACGAAGTTCGAGTCGCCAACGAAGGCTCAATGGATGCCCGCAACGTCATTCTGACCTGCGATATTCCAAACGGTCTGAAAGTGACTTCCGTTCGTGGACCAGTGAACTACTACAACCGAAACGGTCAGGTTGTCTTCGAAGCTGTTAAGGCACTGCCAGCTGGCAAGTCGAATGTCTACCAGATTCTTGTGACAGCCAGCAGCGGCGGAAGCAAGAAACTTCGAGCACGAGTGGTTAGTGACACTGTCCGTGAGCCTCTTACATCTGAAGAACTCACAAAGGTTTACTCAGACTAGTTGCATCTGACATCACCTGCTGAACAGACCTAGGGCGTTCTGGTTATCCAGAACGCCCTTTTTTCGTGCGCCGAGCAATCCGACGCAGAGCTTCCCATGTGCGGGAAGTCAAGCGACCGAAGGTTTTGCCGGTTGTCTACACGCTCTTCCGCTCGAATAATCAGGCCAGTTGGGAGCACTTTCATAGCGGTTTGCCGCAGGCAGCGACAAATTTTCGAAAAAATCGAGGAAGATTGGGAATTGTATGTTTGCTGCAGTTCTTTCTGGTAGAGTCGCAGTCCATGAAAGCGGCCAAAATTGCCGGTCGCTCCCAGCCGAATGCTTGGATGGCGTTCGACATGGTTCTCAAATTGGAAAGGATGCTACGCCATGAGAGCCCTAATCATCATGGACTCTTCCCCAGTGGGACCTCTTGACCCCTTCGCCGAACCACATTCCAACACGTTCGAAGACGAATTGTCGAGGTTTCAGGATTGCACACCGGATGGTGCAAGACTGCTCTGACCGAGAAGCTGGCGGTCGCTATGAATTGCGGTCGCCTAACAAAACCCAGCAAGACGCTGGCGATATGGAGAGAGCTGTACGTGGCCCTGTGGCCTTTGAATATTTCGTCTGCAAAGCAGACTGACTGACTAGCGAGGAAATCCGCTGAACGCAAACGCCGGGATGGGCATTGGCGTGAGTAATTGAGCGGGTTCCGAACGGATTGAGATTCGAAAGGATTGATTGTGTATCGTTTCGACGAGGGAATGAAGGCGGTTCTCAAGCGTGGCCGCGAACGCGGATTTGTCACGATTCAGCAGATTGATGAGTGGCTTCCGGACGAGGGCGGCGATCCCGCAATGGTCGACAACCTCATCATCACACTTGATGAGGAAGGCCTCGACTTCATTGAGGACCCGGACATTCCATTGGAATGTACGCCAGAGACCGAGCCAGCTGACGAACAGGAAACTGCTCGCTCACTTCTCGGCAGCGAAACCAGCGCCCTATCGTCGCGCGATCCGATTCGAATGTACCTAAGTCAAATGGGTAACATTCCGTTGCTCTCACGCCCTCGCGAGATCTTCCTTGCGAAACAAATTGAGATCACGCGAAAACGAATGCGTCGAACGGTACTGGAATCCGACTTCGCCCTGACAATCGCTGTTGAGACAATCGAAAAAGTCCATCGCAGCGAACTTCCTTTCGAGCGAACCCTACGAACCTCTGAAACAGAGAACGTTCGTAAGGAGCAAATTGAAGGGCGAATGGAACTGAACCTGAAGACGCTACGGCATCTGATGGCAGAGAACCGTGCCGACTTCGAACGCTATCAGGAAGCTCCCGCCCGATCAGCGGAACAGCGTGAAATTCACGATCGAATGGTGATTCGTCGCCGTAAGATGTGTTCGCTCTGTGAAGAACTAAGTGTCCGAACACACCGCCTGCAACCAGTCATCAAGCGGATGCAGCAGATCGGCCAACGGATTCGCGAGATCCATCGTGAACTGAAGATGACATCGCGAGCCCGCGATCGCCGAACGCTCGAAGATCGCAAGCTCATGCAGCGAGAGCTGGAAGAGATCGTCGAGATGCTCGTCGAAACTCCTGAGCAGTTCCTTGATCGACTGAAAGAAGTCGACAAACGAATTGATGCCTGGACGGACGCAAAGCAAAAGCTCTCTGGCGGTAACCTTCGACTTGTTGTTTCAATTGCCAAGAAGTACCGCAACCGTGGGCTTAGCTTCCTTGACCTGATTCAGGAAGGAAACGCCGGCCTGATGCGTGGTGTCGAAAAGTACGAGTACCGTCGCGGGTACAAATTCTCGACGTACGCAACATGGTGGATTCGTCAGGCGATTACGCGAGCAGTTGCGGACCACGCACGAACGATTCGAATTCCCGTTCACATGTTCCAGAGCATCAGTGCTCTCAAGGCGAAAGCGGAACAGATTCGACAGGAAACCGGTCGCGATCCAACTATGGAAGAGTTGGCCGATGCAGTCGGAATGGGCGTCGAAGAAACCGAACGCATCATGAAGACCTGGAAGCATCCGGTTAGTCTCGACACACCGGTTGGTGAAAGCGAAGACAGTAGCTTCGGTGAATTCCTCGAAGATGGTCACGAGCAAAGTCCTGCTGAATCTGCAACCAAGCAGATGCTGCGAGACAAGATCGAGCACGTCTTGAAGAGCCTCACCTACCGCGAACGCGAGATTATTAAACTGCGTTACGGACTCGGCGATGGCTACAGCTACACGCTGGAAGAAACCGGACGAATCTTCAAAGTGACCCGAGAACGAATTCGACAGATCGAATCGAAGGCACTGAAGAAACTTCAGCACCATACGCGAGCGAACCACCTGATCGGCTTTGTCGATCACCCGGTCGAACTCGAACAGCCCGAAGAAGCGAAGAACGTTGCCGCCGGAGTCGCTTAGACCCGACAACAACGTAACACGTTCTCGGAACGGTTAAGAACAATTGGCGGGCTGGCGAATTCAACGCCAGTCCGCCTTTTTCATTGTCCGCGCTGAATCCGACTTACTCGACCTGCATGTCTTTGGTCGCGGATTCACGATGCCTGCACGAAGCTTGCAGTCGTATCAGGCAAGTATGTCGCTCACCACGTGAGTCTCTTCGACACCTGTGAGTCGTTGATCAAGGCCCTGAAACGAGTAGCTAAACCGGCGATCGTTGATACCCATACAGTGCAGGATAGTGGCGTTCAGATCGTTGAGATGGACCGGGTTCTCAGTCACGTTGTAGCTGAAGTCATCAGTCTCACCGTAAGTCACGCCTCGCTTAATCCCGCCTCCAGCCATCCACATGCAAAAGTTCCGCGGATGGTGATCGCGACCGTAGGTCTGATTGTTAAGTGTCCCCTGCGAATAAACAGTCCGACCAAACTCGCCTCCAAACACGACTAACGTGTCTTCCAGCATCCCACGTTGCTTCAAGTCCTGAATAAGCGCTGCGGTTGGTTGGTCGACGTCGAGGCACTGGTTCTTCAATGCCTTTGGTAGATTTCCATGTTGGTCCCATCCACGATGGAGAATTTGGACCACGCGAACACCACGTTCAATCAACCGCCGAGCAAGAATCGCGCTGCTGGCGTAGGTGCCGGATTTCTGAACATTCGGCCCATACATTTCCAACGTTTCTTTCGACTCACCGCTTAAGTCCGTGAGCTCCGGAACACTCGCTTGCATCCGAAACGCCATCTCGTACTGAGCAATCCGCGTCAAAGTCTCCGGATCTCCCAGTCGCTGGTAGTTTCGTTGGTTCAGCTGATTCAAAGCATCCAGCATCGTGCGGCGATCACCGACTTCCACTCCCGGAGGATTCCGCACGTAAAGAACCGGATCTCCAGTACCACGCAGGGCGACACCGTCGTACTTGGACGGAAGGAATCCACTACTCCACATGCGAGTGAACAGCGCCTGGGCGTTGCCTGATGATGGAAATGTTGGAGTGAACACGACGAAAGCAGGCAGATTGTTGGTTTCCGCCCCCAAGCCGTAACTCAGCCATGAACCGAGGCTGGGTTTACCAGGCACTTCGCTGCCGGTCATAACAAACGTGCAAGCCGGGTCGTGATTGATTGCGTCGGTTGTCACCGACTTAATCATCGTGATTTCATCAGCGATGCGCTGCATGTGCGGCACCAGTTCGCTCATCCAAATACCGCTGGAACCACACTGCCGAAACTTGAACTTGCTAGGCGCGACGGGGAAGCGAGATTGCCCGCTGGTCATCGTTGTGATGCGCTGACCATTGCGAACGGAATCGGGAAGTTCCTTATCAAAGAACTTCTGCAAGCCGGGCTTATAGTCAAACAAGTCCAACTGCGCAGGCGCGCCGTTCATGTGGAGGTAGATAAGTCGTTTGGCTTTGGGGGCAAAGTGCGGGAAACCTGACAACCCGGGCTGAACTCGATCCTGCCGTTCAGAGCCTAGTGTCTTCCGAGAAGAGCCCATCAGCGTGGCCAGTGCCAGACCACCGACTTTGAGACCAGCCCCTTCGAAGAACCGACGACGATTTTGAGCCTGATGAAATTCGAATGCAGGATCCATTTACGCGCTCGCTGGAGGGAAGGCTTCACTAAAGAAGAGTTTGACAGCAAGTCGCAGGCGATGCCACGGCAGAGTCAGACCTACTTCTTTGGCTTCGCCGGTGGAATAATCAGAGGGTCCGCGTAGTTCGTGTTTTGCTTCTGGCTAACGAG
>JBGCDN010000902.1:0-5662 GCA_045105495.1 Planctomycetaceae bacterium | reverse complement strand
CAAGCTATGCGAATCCCTGCACGGCGCTGATGGGTGTTGGCAGGAGGAATTGAAGCGTATCCGAGAAGAGAATCAGGAACAAGATATTGAGTTCGTGATGGAAGACACAAAGCAGCTCATGTGCGAATCACGTGACGGGATCGCCCGGATCAAGAACATCGTTCAAGGGCTACGTGACTTTTCACAGGTCGATCGTGGAGGCATCGCGAAAACTGACATCAACGTGATTGCTGACAATGCATGTGCGTTGGTCGCAAACACCCTTCCGGAGAACTGCCAATTGGACAAACACTTCGGCGATCTTCCTGAAATCGTGTGTAACGCTGCTGAAATTGGTCAGGTGATTGCGAGTGTCCTAATTAACGCCGGTCAAGCGATTTCGGACGGCGGTATCATTAGCTTGCGGAGTGAATTGAGCGGTTCAGACGTCGTTTTGACAGCTGAAGACGATGGTGAGGGTATCCCCTCAGATGTTGTTGATCATATCTTCGAGCCGTTCTTTACAACTCGAGCCGTGGGCTCTGGAACCGGTCTTGGCTTATCGATTGCATATGGCATCCTTCAAAAACACGGCGGTTCCATCAGTGTGAGTAGCAACGTTGGTCAGGGGACCAAAGTAACGATCCGTTTGCCCATGGCTCAGCAGCCAGTTCCACAAGATGCAACAGCCTGCTAGCCGACAGGTTCCGCAGAGTGGAAACCGTTGGAGTCGCCCGGCTACGGTTGAATATGAACTGCCCCAAAAACCTTGGCATTGAGTCTTTGATCGAGCCTGGATTTGCCGTCGACCAGTGCACTCTGTATCTCGTTAAGTTGGTAATGTGCGGAATCGATTGGGAAACTAAGTTGGTAACGCCAATATGCCATGAGGAACTGGTTGACGGCTACCTGCTCAGACGCGGGCCACGACTCGTATTCCCCGATGGCCAGTCTTCCGAATACGACAGCGATAACCAAGAATGCATCACGGTGATCAATGGTTAGTTCAAGCAAACGCGGCATCACATGCTTGAAGTCGTGCACCGTTCCCCACGTAGTCAAAGCTCTGCAGGAATAGCGTTCCAAGCCAGCTGTCTCAGTGGCTTGCTTTAAGTCAGTTCCCAGTCTCGGATTGACGTAGCATTCACAGGCGGACCGGTCGTGCCCAAATCCCTAATCCCGAAACGCTGAGAATAGGCCTTCAACCGCTGCGTCCTGATTCATTCATTCAGACTTCACTGGGCAAGCAGTCTCTGACTCTCCTCAAGAAGAAAGTCCGTTTCCATAAACGGTTCTTCGCTGATGTCGCGCCAGCGGATGCGGCCTTTGGTGTCGATCAGGAATGTCCCGTGTAAGGGTTCGTCGCTGAACTCGTCCCAGCAATGAAACTGCTTGAAGACATCGTGCTTCGGATCGCAGAGAATCTCAAAGGGCGTGTGCGGATCATCGACTTCGACGGAATCCAACATGGCGGCTTTGACGTCGTTCACCGAATCGGAACCGATTGCAATGATCTCGATACCGGCTTCCTTGAAGTCTTTGTACCGAGGCCGAAGTTCGTTGAGTTGTTCGACACAATGGATGCAGCCAAACCCGAGGTAAAACACGACGATCGTCGGCTGCTTCAAATCCTGCGATGTCAATATCCCTTGGCCGCTTCCCTTCGATAACGCGAATGCGGGCGCGGTTGGTGGAGTCCATTGCAGGGGCCCGAGAGACTCAATCGCTTGAAGTTCTTCACGTGTTGCGGTGACTTTCTCACGCCAATCTGGTTCCGCACGTTGTGTGAGCAGACTGCCCGGAGTCGGTAGAGCCGGATGTTTGGGTAGCGACTTGAGTCCCGTCAAAACGTCCTTCGTCTCCATGGACGCCCCAACTAGCTTCGCCCAACGCTCGGCGTATCCGGGGCACTCGTACGGCATCGCGTCATGACTAGCGAGCCATTTGTTGTCGAACCGAACCCGAGCTTCAGAAGCTAGTAAGGTGTCCCGTGCTGCCGGGTCTCCCTTGAATGACTGAGCGAGAGCACTCCAGGTGTGCGGGAAGCGACGGTATCGCAACGCATCGCTCCATGTTTTGCGTTTGTCGTAAAACGAATGGGCCGTCCTTGGCTGGAAGATGTCGCCTCTGATTCTGAACTGGACGTTATCTGAATCTGCGTTTTGCCTCTCGATGGCACTACGCAGCTCGATTGCGGCGGCGGTCTCATCTTTCTTCGATCGTTCCACCGGTTTCGCACGGCGCTTACCAGTTTCGACGTCGACAAGAAGCATCTCCGGTTCCATCTCGGCACCATAGTACTTTGCGTAGCTCTCAATGAACTGTCGCTCGCATTTACTCGCACCGCCGCGTTGCTGGTAGGCCTTCCACATGTATTCCGTCGCAAGACTGGCGTCTGATTGGAACGCCATCGCGATGCCCCAATACCCCATCGCGCACTTCGGATCACGCGTAATTACCTCACGAAACGCGCGAGCTGCTTCGTAGCGGGTTCCAGCGTAGAGCTGAGCCAAACCCTGTTGGAAGAACTTCGCTGCAGTGTTGTCTGATGTGGTGACAGGAAAGCCGACGCCGCCAAAGTCTTCGTAGAGTTCAGCGCGCTCATGTGGCAGCTCGGCAAACATGCCGCTTGGAAAGTCCGTTTCCTGTGCGATGCAGGTTAGCGGAACCAACGTGGCGGAAATTAGAATGCAGCGGCTGATGTTTTGGGTTCTCATCGATGAACTCGCCAAAGTTGGTTGCAAGCCAGCCAGTCTAATGCCAGCCCCGGAGTGCGGACAGTGTGGCTTGGCACGCGGTTGAACTTTGGATGTGACCTGTATTGAAACCCTTTGTTATTGGTTTGACCCGCTCTGTCTGCGATTGGACAATGCTTCATCGCGCCGCAACTGTAGGTTGTGGTGGTAGTCTCGACCGTTAAAGAGGTTCCTGTGTCTAAGTACTCTGACCTGATTGGCCCCCGTCCTGTTTGTGCGGGTTTGCTGTTGGTTGCCATAGTCGTTCTGCAACCGTTGTCCTCAGCCCCGGCATTCGGGGCGGAGAAATCGACGCCGAATATCGTTGTCATTATGGCTGATGACATGGGCTACGGAGATTTATCGTGCTACGGGGCGACAGAGTTATCGACGCCGAACATTGATCGCCTGGCAGACGAAGGTCTGCGATTTACCAACGGCTACTGTTCAGCCTCCACGTGTACGCCGACTCGGTATTCGATGCTAACCGGCAACTATGCGTTCAGAACGAAGGGAACCGGGATCGCCCCGCCAAATTCGCCAGCGATCATCAAGCCGGGAACCGAAACCGTCGCCAGCATTCTCAAACGCGCCGGATACGCAACCGGAGTTGTTGGCAAGTGGCACCTCGGGCTTGGCGGACCGGACGGGCCGGACTGGAACAACTCGCTGAAGCCCGGCCCGCTGGAAATTGGTTTCGACAGCTGCTTCCTATTACCGACGACCAACGATCGCGTTCCTCAGGTGTACGTTCAGAATCACAGGGTGTTGAACCTCGATCCCAAAGATCCGCTGTGGGTGGGGCGGAAGAAGCCAAGCCCCGATCATCCGACAGGCAAGACGCACCGCGACACGTTGAAAATGGATTGGTCGCACGGACACAACTCAACAATCCACAACGGGATCAGCCGGATCGGGTTCTATACCGGTGGCATGGCGGCTCGGTTCCGCGACGAAGACCTGGCAGACATGTGGGTCAAGAAGTCAAACGAGTTTATTGCTGAACACAAGGAGGAACCGTTCTTCCTGTTCTTCTCATCACACGATCTGCATGTACCGCGAATTCCACACGAACGGTTTCAAGGCAAGACCAGGCTCGGCTTTCGCGGCGACTCGATTGTGCAGCTCGACTGGTGCGTTGGCGAACTCATGAATACGCTCGATAAGCATGACCTTTCGGAGGACACGCTTGTTGTCTTTTGTTCTGACAATGGCCCTGTCATGGACGATGGTTACAAAGACTTTGCCTTGGAGAAACTTGGTAGGCACAAAGCTGCGGGCCCGTTTACCGGCGGCAAGTACAGCGTCTACGAAGGGGGTACTAGAACGCCGTTCATCACAAGATGGAGAGGCCGCATCAAGCCGGGGGTGAGCGACAAAATTGTTTGCACAATCGACCTCGCAGCAAGCGTCGCCGCCATAACGAACGAAGAGCTTCCAGACGCCGCCTGCGTTGATAGTCTCAACGTTTCTGACGCGCTACTTGGTAAGGATGGAGCAAAAGGAAGGAATCATTTGGTTCAGCAGGACAACGGCAACAACGGAACTCTGGCTCTACGGATGGGTGACTGGAAGCTGCACCGCTATCCGCGGAAGAAGGCTCGAAACGTCGTCGTAGAGAAGACTCTGGCAAACACAGACGTCCCGGAGTTTCAGCTGTTCCATCTCCCGACCGACCCCGCTGAGAAGGACAACGTAATTGTCGAGAATCCCGACGTTGCGAAGCGACTCAAAAGCCGCCTTGATGAGATTATCGAAGCTGGAAGAACCCGAAACGTCGCCGCGAATGTAGATGAGCTAATTAGAAGTCGTGGCAAACTAGTATTCGAAGATAGCTTTGATCGTCTGGAGGAAGATGATGCAAAAGAGCAACTTGGGAATGGCTGGAAGACCAACAGCAGAAACCGAGCCAAGGGCGTCAAGCAGGCCGATCTGAAAGATGGCTATCTCAATATCAAGATGGCTGCTGTCGCTGATCACGGTGTTTCGATCAAGCACGATGCTCCGTTCGACGACGGCGTGGTCAAGGTTCGGTTCCGCATTCATGATCAGAAGGGTATTGGGTTCAATTTCAATGACCCGAAATGCAAGGTCTCACATGCTGGTCACATCTGCGCGTTTCAGGTGAAACCCAACCGCGTGATGTTCCGAGACGGGAAGACAGGCATCTTCGATCTGAACACGAGAAAGAAGAAACTCGCAGGCGCCCCGAAGAAGGAAATTGACAAGCTGACCAAGGGTAAGTTTCGCTACGTCAAACGGAAGACGTCTAAGAGCGAATGGCACGAAGCCGTCATCTTGATTGAAGGTGATACGATGAAGGTTTGGATCGACGGCAAGAAAGTCGGCGCTCTAAGTTCAGAAGGAATCGACCACAACGTGAAGCAAAACATGGCCTTTGCCGTCAGTGGCACAGCCGATGTTGATGATCTTCACATCTGGTCCCTGGACAAAACGCAATAGCCAAAACGGCCTGCCGCTCGGACATCAAACCACCGACCCCAACTGAGCCGAGGGCCGCAAGGCTACGTGTAAAGCAGCCGATGCGACGGCCCTTAAGTTGGTAGCAGCAGAGTTGACCAAAGGGGTGCGAACACTTGTTCCCGTTTTGGCGATATGCTTTACTTGTGATGCTGCGGGCAAGTGAAACACATAACCGAACATGGCGAGCAGACAAACACGCAGGGGATCGATACTTTCGCGGATCATGGTCCTCAGCAGTAAGTCAATGCATCCATCGAGGTTTGGTGGTGTCACTGCTAAGTCACCCTCCCGAGGGAGGTCGGAGCTCCGCTCCGGGGAGGGCCTCGTCTCATCCGCCTCAATTTGATTGGGAGCTCTGACATTTTCCAATCCCAAACCCGTTTGGAAATTTTGGGGAAACGCAGTGAATACTTACAACGATGGGCAGCCCTACCGAATTGCGCGCGGGCAAGCGGCACCGCATC
>JBGCDN010000901.1:0-7857 GCA_045105495.1 Planctomycetaceae bacterium | reverse complement strand
GTCTTTGGTCTCTACGTCATCGACATCGACATCGGCTTCCAGCATTGCTTCAAGAACCGTATCGCCGTCTTCGCCTTCGAAAGAGAAGATGGCAAGGTGGTCGAACATATGCGAGACGCAACCTGACGGACCAAGTTTGCAATCTGTTCGCACAAAGCAGTTGCGGACTTCAGTAATGCTGCGGTTCACGTTGTTTGTCAGACAGTCCACGATGAACTGTGAACCATTCGGTCCGAACCCTTCGTAGCGAGCCGAAGAATAGTCGTCGCCACCGCCGCCTTTGGCTTTCTCAATGGCTTTGTCGATGACATGAGCCGGAACCTGATCCTTCTTGGCTCGATCGATGAGCATCCGCAGCGCCGGGTTGCTGGCTGGGTCGGGCACGCCATTCTTGGCGACGACATATAGCTGCGTTCCGTACTTTGAATACAGCTTGGACTTCTGTCCGGCTGTTTTCATGATCGCGTGTTTGCGGTTTTCGAAGCTTCGTCCCATCCGAGCGTTCCGTTTTAATCGTGTAGCAGTTGGCTGATTTGATTCGTTGAGCGTCTTGTGAGGCCGTTTGTTTTTTGGCAATCGGTTTCAAGCTAGGTAGCAGTGTCTTCGCCCTCGGGTCATTTTGCCGTCGCGGTCGGGGCACCATCCAATCGAACGCGGATGCGGGTTGCTCTGGAACCTTTCACGTCCAGTACTTCTGCGGTCGCTCCGTCGAGGTCGATTTTGTCTCCGGCTTCCAGGATTTCCCCTTCGACGGAAACGAGCAGTCCGGAGAAGGTGTCTACGTCGCCGGGAAGTTCCAGGTTCAGTGTCTTGCGGACAACTTCGATCGGGCTGGAGCCCTGAACCACGAAGATGCCGGGTTCTTCCGGAACGATGTCAGGTGTTTCGAGGTCGAACTCGTCTTCGACTTTACCAACGATCTGTTCGATGACGTTTTCCATCGTTACCAAGCCGATGACTGTTCCATATTCATCAACGACGAAGGCCATGTGCTGGTGAGTGCCCTGGAAGTGACGCAGCAACCGGCTGATGGGCATCTCGTCCGGAACCTGCTTTGGAGGTCGGGAGATTTGTCTCAGGTCGACGTCGGCATCTGACGGAAGTCCGGTGAGATCCTTGATGTGAATGACGCCGATGACGTTGTCGAGCGAACCTTCACAAAGCGGGAAGCGAGTGTGTCGCGTTCGTTTTGCCTGTTCAAGACAGTCGACCCAAGGTTGTTCCGTCGTGAAGTAACTGATGTCGGCTCGGGGAACCATCACGCGGCGGCAGACCATGTCGTCGAATTCGAAGACGGCGTTGATGAGCCGGTTCTCGCTGTTGGTCAGGTCGCCGTGAACGTGAGCTTCCCGGAGCAACGCCTTGATTTCCTCTTCGGTGTGCGGAGTCTCGTGTCCGGCTGAATCAACACCCAGCCACCTGAGAATGATCTCAGTGCACCAGTTCAATGCCTTCAGCAGCGGGTAAGACATGATGAAAAAGATCTTTAGCGGCAACGCACACCAGAGTGCCATCTTTTCTGGTTTGCGAATTGCGAAGATCTTCGGAGCCTGTTCGCCAATCACGAGGTGAAGCGATGTGATGACTCCAAGCGCTATGATGTACGAGACGATTCGCATGGCGGTCGGCGGTAGCCATGACCCTAGTATTGGGGAAAGCAACGCGTGGAATGCGGGTTCTCCAACGGCACCAAGTGCGAGTGAAGCGATGGTGATTCCCAGCTGGCATGCAGAGAGGGAATCTTCGAGTCGTTCGGCCAGCCATCTTGCGGTCTTGGCGAAGGGCTTGCCTTCACGGACGAAGCGTTGAATTTGACTGCCTCGGATCTTCACAAAGGCGAACTCAGCCGCAACGAAGAATCCGTTAATGAGAACCAACAGCAGCGCGAGTCCGGTCAGCAGCAGGTTGGTCTTCCAACTGCCGTGGTCATCGGCACTTGCAGCATCCGTGCTATCGGTTGGCTGATCTGCAGCGTCGGTCTGGAACGCTGCCGCGATTGCGGGTTCCAGCTGGAGTGGTTCAATGGGTCCGGCGACAGCCGTCGCGCTGGGAATCGTTGTGAAACAAAGCCAAACGGTAAGAAGGATCGCCAACTGGCGAAGGCCGGACATTAATGGTTCCTCGGTCGGATTCGGATCGGATTTCGCATTATGCGAACGTCTTACGATAGCAGTAGAACCGACCTGTATCCAGACATCCTACAGATGGAGTGGCGGCAACCGGGGCTTTCTGAGTTCGGTGCGATCCACTGGTCTTCCCTCTCCGGGCCCGAAAGCCCGACTCTCCCAAGGGGAGAGTGTCTACGCGCAGAAAAGCCCATCCAGTCAAACCGACCATGCGGCGAGGAACCGTCCACAAAAACCATCCCAACGCTACTGCCGCACACGATGCAACGGGACGTTGCCTTAGCGGGCGAAGTTGGAGTTGATGATGGCGGTATCGAGTGCGGCGAGGTAATCGACGATGCTGGGGGCGTAGAAGACGAAGATGGCCGAAGGCAGAAGGAAGAAGAGAGTTGGCACGATGATCTTTGCCGGCGTTTGCTTTGCTCGCGTTGATCGTTTCTCTGCGCGGAGGGTGCGGAGGACTTGGCTGTTCTTGTCTAGTGAATCGCAGACGCTGCTACCCAGTTCGGCGGAATGAACCAGCATAGACCCGAGTATGTTGAGGTCTGGGACTTCCAGGCGATCGCAGAAGTTCTGCATGGCCTGCGGGAAGCCAAGGACTTCCGCTTCCGCATTGGCGATGGCGGTTTCAACAGCGATTGCTGGGTACGAATCTTTCAGGTCGGTTCCCGCTCGAGCGAACGCGGTGGGAAGATCCATTCCCTGCTGCACGTAGAGCTTGATGAGTGACATGAAGTCGGGGATGCCGCTCGCGATTTGATCGTTCCGGGTCCTGGCTTGTCGTTCCACAAAGGATGCGGGAATGAGCCAGAACAAGAACGGCAACGTGACGAGGCCGCCAAGTACGAATGGTTCCCATCGCGGCGACACAACCAGCATCGCAGTTCCCAAAATTAGAATGCAGCCGATGGTCATGGCATAGCGGATAGCGGCGAAGTCGATGTAGGCAGATCGAGCAAGGTGACCAGCCTGCCTTAGCAGTCTTATCTCATCTTCACGACGTGAATGGCTGGTTGGTGTTGCCGCAGCCATAGCGGGTGTGGCTTCACCGAAGATGCCACGATCTGGTTGGAACGCTTCGTCAAATCGAATCACATCTTGTTCGGCCGCTACGTCTTCCGGCAACGGGAAGGAAGGGCCGGTCGTTAGTTCAGAGGTGTGTGACGAACGGGTTTGAGTTGGCTGCATGGTATGTGGGTTCATCGTGACACCTGCCGCACAATTCGTAGAACAACAATGGAACCAAGGCACCACGCAACCGCGGCACCGCACAAGACGACACTGCCCACGACGGAGTTCAGTACCTTGGGAAGCACTGTCGATTGGTTCGCCAGGAAAAAGAGAGACGTGACGAACGGCAACAGGATTACCGCCGCAGCCGGCCATTGCCCTTCCGCCTGAACTGCTCGCTCGCGTTCTCGTTCGACCAGTTGATCTCTTACGGTATCTGCCAGGTCAAACAGTGGTTGTGATAAATCGCCGCCCATGATGCTGTGAGACCGAAGAACGCCGGTCAGCATTGAGGTGGCGGGCAAGCCGGTTCGAGATGCAAATTCGACAAGCGTCTCATCTAAACTCGCGCCGCCTTTGAGTTGGGCGGCGATCCAATTGAGTTCCGGGCCAAGTGGAGCAGGGATCTTAATGCTGGCGTTGCCAAAGCAGCTTGCCAGGTTCCGGCCGGTTTGGCACAGCCTTGCGAGACGATCGATGACTTCAGGCATCTGATCGAGCATCAGTGATTGCCGTTTCTCACGAAGGTGATTAGCGACGACAATCGGAGTCATGACGCCGAGTACAGCAAACAAGCTCGATGCAATGAGGCTCGACGTTACGAACAAGCAGATACCGCCTGCCGCGACTCCGGCGAGAACGCATAGCGCTAACCACGTTGGTGGCGAAATCGAAATTCCGGTTTGGCGAACCAGCCGATCAAACTTGCCATTGATCATGCGCGGCAGTCGAGACTGCGACGGGCTTTCGTATCGCACGGTTTCCTGACGGATGATGTCAGCAAACTCGGCGTGTATCTCGAGGGGTTTCGTCGCAACTTCGGTATGCATCGATCTCTCAGGAATTGTTCAGGAATGGCGTGTACTCGTCGCCCGTTGTCAGCTCACGCGGGACGAATAGTTCGCGGTACTGTTGTGACGTAACCAGATCGCCCACAGCAGTCTTCAACGACTGCGGTGCGTAACCGGTTGCGTAGAACGAACCAGCGGACTTGAATGAATCGTCGGTTCCGTTCTGGCGGTAAACGAAAACGTCTTCGAAGGCATAGTCGCCGTCATGCAGGCCACGCAGTTCAGAGATGCGTGTGATTTTGCGTTCGCCGGTGTTGAGCTTCGTGGTGTGCACAACGAAGTCCACCGACTTGGCGATGTAGCGTCGAACCGCATCTGTGTTCATGTCTGAATTCGACAAGCATGCCATCAGCTCCAGACGATCAAGCGCGTCGGCGGAATCGTTGGCGTAGGTTGTGCACATCGATCCATGCTGGCCACTGTTCATGGCTTGCAGCATGTCCAGCACTTCTTCGCCGCGAGTTTCGCCAAGCACAATGCGGTCGGGTCGAACACGAACTGCACTGCGTAGTAGTTCTGTTGTTGTGACTCCACCCTTACCTTCCACATTGGACGATCGGGTTTGAAGGGCAACGACGTCAGATTGTTGGAGCTTCAATTCTGCAGTCTGTTCGATCGTGACGACACGCTGTGAGTCAGGAATGAACCTGCTGACACTGTTGAGCAGTGTTGTTTTTCCCGAGCCTGCGATGCCACTGAAAACGATGTTGGCTCGGTTCTGAATCGCCAATACCAGGAAGTCCGCCATCTGTGGTGCCAGCGAACCAAGACGGACCATGTCTTCCATTGGAAGATGCTGCTGACCATACCGGCGAATCGTGAGCGTTGGGCCGTTAACCGATAGTGGAGGGAAGACTGCGTGCAGAACAGATCCGTCTTCAAGCTGCACTTCAGCAATTGGTGACGCCTCGTCAATGCGGCGACCAAGTCGTGTGATGGTGCGCTGAGCAAATCGAATGAGATGTGAGTTGTCAGTGAACGAGACGTCTGTGTCTTCTCGCTGTCCATCTCGCTCGACTTGAACGTTGTTGAAGCCTCGGACGACGATCTCCGTGACCGATGGATCGTTCATCAAACCCTGAAGCGGACCAAGCCCGTAGATCTCGTCCATGATGTGCTGGACAAGATCGCTTTCCTCTTCACCGTCCAGCGGGATGTCCTGCTTCTGACACATATGAACGGCCAACGCGCTGACTTGGTTGCGTAGGTCGGTTTGTGGCAGTGCGGCGGCTTTGCCAAGGTCCATCGCATCCAGAATCTGTTGACGGATGCGTGTTGTTAGCAGGCCGATGGCCGGTTTCGATTGAAGACTTCCTTGTGCGATCATGGTTATTTCAATCCGTGAAGTGGTGGCTTTTTTTCGGGGGGATGGGTGAGCGAATCAGTTCATTGATTTCGATTGGTCCTGAGCAACACGCTCGGGAAATGCCTCACCGTTTACGAACCGCACATCCGTGCGTTCGGTGCTTCGAAATTGTTGTGTAACGAATCCGGGTTGAACCGGTTCGCCAGTGATTGTTGTCGACTTATTGTGTTCGTGGGTGTCGTGTTCTGAGTCACCAAACAGCGGGTCTATTGGTTCGTCGTCGATATCGATTCGCAGCAGTGGTGGATCAAGCTGAACCGGTACCGGCACTGGTTCCTGGTTCTCGGCATCGACGATGTCTGTCGAGGATTCAGGGACGTAGGTCTCTGGTTGTTTGTCGAATACCTGTGAAACCTGGCTGTCTTGAACAGCCACATCCGGAGCAGGTGGACTCTGTAGAGGGGCTTGCGAGATGGTTGGAGACAGATTGGTTCCGATGGATGCTGGTGGCAGAATCCAGCCAGGCTGACTGGCCAGTCGCGGTGCGGGTTGAACGACAGCGGTTGAGTTCTTGAAGAAGTAGGAGACGGTAATCGCTGCAACCATGCAGAACGTTGCAACCGTCAACATCCATGGTGTGAGTTTCACGACTATCCCCTCAACAAACGCAACGGCGCGGGTGTGCCCTACGTCGTGAGTTCGTCATTGGTTGAGCGCCGATGTCAGGTCGAAGTTGGGCTGCCGCGGACTTTTTAAAATCCCGGGCCAGTCAGTCCGGCCATACGCGTCAGACATTCGTCCGCGCGAAGGTTCAAGCTGGAAGGTTCCCGTAGGTGTTTGAGCCTTTGTGATTGGCGAAGCCGGACTATTCGTCAGAGTCGGTGGAGGCTTCTCTCTCTGTACACGTGCTTGTAGCCTGATGTGGAGGATGAGCGTACGTCGCCGGAAGACGCTGTGGTTAGACGAATCGATTGCCCAATGCGAAGCTCGTTGCCGACTATGTTTGTTACAAGGCTGTGGCACAGACGGGGGTTCTTATGGCTGATAAACGAAATGAGAAGCAGAGCTGGAAGTCGCATCTCTGGGGGATGACCAAGGTCGGCGTGCTGACTTACGTGTTTGTCGTGATCTTCCTGATGTTGTTTGAAACGACCCTGGTGTACCCGGGAGCATTCACGTCCAACGATGTTGGTCCGTCGCCCCGAGTCGGTTCGGACGTGATGACCGTTGACTACGCTGCAACTGACGGCGTGCCGCTTCAAGGACGATTGTTGGAACGCGCAAATGCGAAGCGGACCGTGCTGTTCTTCCATGGCAATGGAGAGAAGGCAATTTGGCTGGATGGCTGGGCTGCTCAGCTATCAGAACTCTTCGATGCGAACGTCATGCTTGCCGAATACCGCGGCTTCAACGAAGATGATGCAACTCCGAACGAAGCGGGTTTGGTTGCCGACGCGAAGGGGGCTCGCGACTTTCTTTGTGATCGCTACAACATCGAACCAGACGACTTGATTCTCTACGGTCGCTCACTCGGCGGCGGCTGCGTTGCCGCAGTTGCTGAAGACGGCGGAGCGAAAGCGATTGTGTTGGAGCGAACCTTTGATCGGTTGGTCAATGTTGCCGCCGGAAGATATTGGTTCGTCCCCGTGAAACTAGTCATGCGAAACCGGTTTGATTCTGTAACACGGTTAAGCGACTACACCGGTCGAGTGGTTCAGGTTCATGGAACCACCGACCGATTGATTCCAATCGAACATGCGCAGCGGTTGTTCGATTCGATTCCGTCGGACGACAAACATTGGATTCCGGTTGAGGGCTTGGGGCACAACGATGTGTTGCCGCAGGATCTGATGTCCCAGTTAGTTGAAGCGGTGACCCGCAATAGGGAAGAACCGGAATGAAGGCAGGGTCTCGAACCGCAAGTTCGCTGTTTTGGTTGGGGATCGGTCTCGTGGCTGTATCGTCGCTTCCGTGGTTCGGGCTTGGCGGCTACGCCTTCGTCGTTCCGGGTTGGGACATTGTAGTCCCCAGATTTGAAGTCATGGATTGCCCGCCTTTGTATCGCTTGCTGGCGTTCCCTCTCCATCTGTTTGCGCTTATTCGACCACTGGATAGCTTCATTTATTTCGGTGGCGAAGGGCCCGTCACGGTGCGCCCCTTTGTTACTTTTCTTTTTTACTTTCTGGTTGGAGGCGTGCTCGTTTGGTGGCAACTTCGGAAGCCTGAAGTGTAACCCTACAACTCAGTCTCTATTTCGAAGCAGCTCTCTTGTTGCCTTTGCTAGAACGGCTTCGACGTCAGCTGAGACCCTCGACGCTCTTTCACTCGTCTCATAGCCGCCCTG
>JBGCDN010000900.1:0-3447 GCA_045105495.1 Planctomycetaceae bacterium | reverse complement strand
TCCACATCGATCTTGATGATGTCGGGGCGGACGGAATGTTCTGCGACGAAGGCGTCCACCGGTGTGGCGTTTGCGTGACGATTCGGACTTGAGGCGTCTGGGTAGATTCGGTTCTCTGAGAACGGGCGATCGGTAGGGCATTCGTATGAGACGGTTCCCGGTTGATCGATGACGGCCAACCGATGAACCTCGATCGAGGTGTCGTGGAGGCGTGCGTTCGTTTCGAGTTGGTCGGCGGTTGAACCATCCATCTCAAACGCGACGACCTTGAGGTCGGGAAAGACTGTCGCAGCAGTACAGGCGTACCAGCCGATGTGGGCACCAATGTCGATGAAACAGCGTTTGTCCTGAAGCTCCTCAATCAACAGTCGAGTGATGGGGGCTTCGTGCAACCGACCATTTCGATAGCGCGGGAAGAACCACGCATTTGAACGCGGATCCCGTGTGTCGAACCGGATGGCCACGCCGTTGATCTGTGTTCGGTACTCAGAGATCTGCCTATACGGGAGGCGAGCAAGGTATCGGGCCGGGCCGTAGAGGCCGACGCTGGAGAGGACTTTCTTCAATCGGCTGGGCATGAGACGGCTCGCGAGGGTGTGTCGTCATTCTTGAGCGAGCGCCGGTTGCTCTCAACAAGTATGTTGCAGAAACACCGGATCTTGTTTGCTCTGCGGTGTGTGAGAAGCCCCAACGGTTGACACTTGCGCCCCGCTCGCGACCATTCTCTTTCGCGGCTGGATTTTCATGGCCGCATGTGAGGAAATTATGGCTGAAGTTCGAGAAATAGACGGCGTAAACCTGCACCTCAGCAAGCCAGACGAATCGTCGGGTGAGTGGATTGGTCAACAGGAAACGCTGAAACAATTGTTGGCGTGCTGGCTGACTGTCGACCCGAAAGACCTGCCGCTAACGCCGCGTCTCGTTGGGACACCGGGAATTGGCAAGACAACGCTCGCCATCGCGGGCGCGCGGGTTCGCGAGCAGGAGCTTTACATCTATCAGTGTACTGCCGACACGCGACCTGAAGATCTGCTGGTGACTCCGGTTCTTGCCGAAAGCGGTAAGATTGCGTATCACGCGTCGCCGCTGGTTACGGCAATGCTCCGCGGTGGCATTTGTGTTCTCGACGAAGGGAACCGGATGAACGAGAAGTCGTGGGCCAGTCTTGCGCCGCTTCTGGATCATCGTCGCTATGTGGAATCGATCGTGGCGGGAATTACGCTTCATGCCCACCCGGACTTCCGCTGTTCGGTCACGATGAACGAAGATGAATCGACGTTCGAGATTCCCGATTACATCCTCAGTCGACTCCAGCCAACGCTCTCGCTTGGGCATCCCAACCGAGCGGATGAGATGGCGATCCTGCAGTACCACCTTCCGTTTGCTGACGAAGATATGCTGAATCTGACTGTCGAGTTCTTACAGCAGGCGCATACGCTGAAACTGGATTTTTCGACCCGCGACGGTATCAACATTCTTCGCTACGCTCTGAAACGGATCGCTCAGGATTCGGAACACCCGCTCGGGAAAGACAAGGCGTGGTTGGAATCATTGGAAGCCTGCCTTGGTCCGGAGGCGACTGATCTGCAGGCACTTGCAGAGCGTCGGTCTCAGTCACTCGGTGGGATGGTTGGACCCATGGGCCTTGGTGATTTCTTTTTCTCGCCGGACGATCCGCTGCACCCGGACTACGACGACGAGGATGATGACGACGATGACGGAACCGGGTTCTAATCTGTGTCTGAATCGAAAGCTCTGATTCGAGAAGCCTTGAAGTCGCATCAGGCTGGTGACCTTGCTGCGGCACGAACCGTTTACGAACGGGTGCTGGCAAGCGAACCGGCGAATGCCGAGGCGCTGCACCTTCTGGGAGTGGTTTGTCTTCAGGAAGCGAAGAATCAGGAGGCGGTTGATCTCATTCAGCAGGCCGTCATTCTGCGAGACGATCAGGCGGCATGGTTTGGAAACCTTGGAACCGCGAAGAGTGCGTTGAACGATCTGCCGGGCGCCGTCGCGGCTTATGAAGCAGCTTTGCGTCTCAAACCAGATCATGTCGAATCGCACTACAACATCGCACATGTGTATTCGCGGATGGGCGATCGGACTGCCGCTGAAGCAAGCTATCGTGAAGCGTTGCGATTGGCTCCTGAGCACGTTGGAGCGAAGAATAATCTGGCAACGTGTCTCAGAGAACAGGGGCGATCTGGCGAAGCGATTGAGTTGTTGGAAACGCTACTTGCGGATTCACCGCAGTTTGCTGAAGGGTGGTATAACCTCGGCAATGCCCTGCGCGATCTTGATCGGATTGATGAGGCCATCGTCTCCTACGAACGGGCGATGGAGTTGGCTCCGGAATCTGCGGATGTCAAAGCGAGCCTTGGCATGGCCCAGCTTGCGACAGGCGACTTTGAACGCGGTTTACCGCTGTATGAATTTCGCCAACAAGCAAGGGGTGGCGGAGTTTCTGATCGATGTCAGCCGCGTTGGGATGGCTCGTCCGTTTCCGGCAAGCGAGTCATGCTCTTCAGTGAACAAGGTCTTGGCGACACCTTGCAGTTTGTTCGGTTCGCAAAGCTTCTCCGAGACGCGGGGGCGACTGTTTATCTCGAATGCCAGCGACCACTGAAGATCATTCTTGAAACGAGCCATCTTTTCGATGGAGTGTTTGCCAGCGATGAATCTCTCCCAGAGTTTGACGTCGCCGCTCCACTCCTGAGCCTGCCGCTGTTGCTTGAGACTCGCGCGGAGACCATTCCCGCTGATGTCCCCTATCTCGAACCGGCTTCGCAGCTGGTAAGCACTTGGTCGGAACGACTGGCACAGATTGATGGGTTCAAAGTTGGAATCGCCTGGCAAGGCGCGCCTGGGCACTTGTCTGACGTCCGTCGTTCTTTTTCGCTCCGGGAATTCGAAACCATCGCTGCGGTTCCGGGCGTTTCGTTGGTCGCTTTGCAGAAAGGGTTCGGACTGGAACAGGTCAGCGAAGTCTCGTTTCCAATCCATGAACTTGGCGACGACCATGACGAATCCAACGGCGCGTTTATGGATACGGCGGCGGTGATGGCGAACCTGGACCTCGTGATCACAAGCGACACATCGGTCGCTCACCTTGCGGGTGCGATGGGTGTACCGGTTTGGATTGCGATGAGCACTGGATCCGACTGGCGATGGATGTCGGGCCGCGACGACAGTCCGTGGTACCCAACCGCTCGGCTTTATCGCCAGACTGAAGCGGGGGAATGGGCGTCTGTGTTCGAGCGAATGCGGGAGGATGTTCAACAGCTTGTGGGCGAATCAAGTACCAGACGAACCGAAGCAGAAGTCCGAATCGAAGTTTCGGTTGGTGAGCTGCTGGACAAGATCACCATCCTTGAGATCAAGAGCGAACGAATTGGCGACGAAGCCAAGCTTCGCAACATCCGCCGAGAGCTCGATTCATTAGAGAGA
>JBGCDN010000899.1:0-8323 GCA_045105495.1 Planctomycetaceae bacterium | reverse complement strand
GGGCTGTCACTACCGAACCTGTTGAGAGCCGAAGCTTCCGCCAGTGAGGGCGAAGAAGCTCGATACGGTGGGCCGGGATTTGGGAAGGCCAAGCGAGTCATTCTGCTTTACATGCAGGGCGGTCCAAGCCATCTGGATTTGTGGGATCCAAAGACGGACGTGCCCGACAACGTGAAGTCTGTCTTCAAGAATATCGACACCAAACTTCCGGGCGTGAAGTTCACCGAGAACCTGCCGAAGCTGTCGCACGTCATCGACAAGGCAACACTCATTCGATCAATGAGCTACACGCCGATCGGTTTGTTCAATCACACGGCCGCCATCTATCAAATGCTCACCGGTTACACGGCTGACAAAGTAAGCCCATCCGGTCAGTTGGAGCCGCCGAGCCCCAAAGACTTCCCCAACTTCGGCTGCAACATCGTGAAAGCGATTCCGCCCGAAGTGCCAATGCTGCCGTACGTGATCATGCCACGGCCATTGCAGGAAAGTAACGTCATTGGCAAAGCGGGAACCGCCGGGTTCCTCGGTCGTGCATACGATCCGTACTACCTGTATCCGTCCGGCGGCGATCTCGATCAAAACAAGATGGAGAAGATCAACGTCGATGACCTGACGCTCCGCAAAGAAGTTCCACTGGAACGCTTCAAACGCCGCGCTTCGCTTCGCAAGACGATTAACGAAGGCCTGAAAGATTTAGAGAAGGCGACAGCCAAATACGCTCTCGACGAGTACTACGGCAAGGCTTTGAGTTTGGTTTCATCAGGTCGTGCAAAAGAAGCGTTCAATCTGGGAGCCGAGAAGAAAGAGCTTCGCGACAAGTACGGCCGGACAACGTTCGGTCAAAGCTGTTTGTTGGCTCGCCGCTTGATTGAAGCGGGAACACGGGTTGTCGAAGTGAACTGGCCGAAGGTTGCCAATTCAGACCGACACTCGTGGGACGTTCATTCCGGCTTATCAAAACGAATGAAAGACGAAGCTGCTCCGATGCTGGATTCGGCTCTGTCGACACTGCTGGAAGATCTTGACGACCGAGGTTTGCTGGACGAGACGCTGGTCGTCTGCGTTGGCGAATTCGGGCGTAGTCCAAAACGCGGCGTCAGCACATCCGGCAACAACAACAGCGACGACGGTCGCGACCACTGGCCATACTGCTACACCGCAGTCGTCGCCGGCGGTGGAACAAAACGCGGCTACGTTCACGGCAAGTCCGACAAGACCGCTTCATCGCCTCTGGAGAACCCGGTTCATCCCAACGAACTACTGGCGACCATCTACCACGCTGTCGGCATGTATCCACGTCGAACGGTTTACAACCACCTGAACCAACCCCGCGAAATGGTGAAAGCCGATGCGATCATGGAACTGATGGGGTGATGCCATGAAGATTGGCACGCCAACGAGTCGCTACGGAAAATTGGTTCTGTGCAACGCTATGCTGACAGGACTTGTTTCCTGTGACTCGGAGGACACAGTGATTCGCAGTCTGTCGGAACAGCTCATTGGTACCTGGAAGACCTCGGTCATCGACACGGAGTGGGGTCCAATGCAGTTTAAAAACGCAGTCTGTCCGAAGGGTTCTGTGAGAATTTGTGTTGGACGGTCGTTAAGCCGGCGATGGTGGATCAGTCGTGTTTACGCTTTGGTTCTGACGGCATGAGTTTCGTTCGGTCGATTCTTAAGGCGTCCACGGAGGCGGCACTTAGCGGCTGTCTTTCGCAATTGCTGTATGATTGGATCTATGGCGAGTGGTTCAAGTTTCCTGTCTGGGCTATGGCATTCGTATCGTGTTTCATCGTATCGGTGATTAGACAAATGCCCATTACCAGCAAGAACAGCAGAGAGGAATCTTCAGCAACAACACAGGAAACAGACGAGCATCGTGACGGCGAAGATTCAAAGCGCTCGTTGGATCAGGCGAGTAGACGAGGTGATTCTAATCCGTATAGCCCCTTGCATATCGAAGAGTAGCAGCAGGGAGACGAACTCGGCACCGAGAGCATCTGGACACAGCGGTAAGGAGTCTTTTTCGGGACCGCGCCAGCATAGAAGGTCGGCTAAAGCCGATACTACGAACACAGAGAAGCAGTTAAACCCAGCGTGAGCTCTAATCTTGACATCGCGATTGCGGAATAAACTACGCCGCGCGGCGTCCGAATTGGGTTTGGGTAAACGATCGAGCGGCTTCTCGTTCTTTGCCACCGATTAGCACGAGGTCCGTATGATCGTCGGTTGCCTTGCAGTTTGCCTTGGCAACCGACCAATCGGCGTGGCTGAGATCCACCAGTCGGCTGCCGACAAACATGTGGACTTCAAATCGATCCTGAAGAAACTGCCACAGCTGTTCCATGTCTTCACCGGCGCGAGTCAGCATTCTTGTGTCGAACTCGATGAAGCCAATCGCGGTTTTGCATGCTGAGAGGGTCGCTTCCATGCCTCTCAGAACCTGACCCTCGAAGCCTTCGACATCGATCTTGAACACAATTCGTTTTGCCGACTCCGTCGTGTTCAATAGCGTATCGATACTGGTGACGGGAACTTGCTTCTCTTCAAAATCCCCTTCGCGCATGTCGGTCACGCCCGATACCGCTGTGGAACCGCCGCTGGCTTTCTGTGACACAAAGAAGCTGGCGGACTCGGCGGGCTTTTCTGCAACCAAGGCGTTCAGCACTTCGATCTGCGGTCCTTGCGGATGCAGTTCGCGAGACGCCTGAAGGAACGGAAGCAGATCTGGGTTCCCATCGATTCCGAAGGCCTGTGTCTCTGGTGGGTAGTCGGCTTGAAAAAGGCACTCGCCAAAGTTCACACCGATATCGATCGCCACATCGGGTTGTAGTTCGTCTACAGCGGCCACCCAGAACACCTGGTTGCGTCGCCGCTTCCGTCGGATACCGTCAGAAGCGATCTTCTTCCGGGCTCGGGGGTCTGTTGGGTCAATTCGAACTTCGTGGAACCCGTCAGCCAGCTTCACGACAGCCGGGTGCGTGGTTCCGTACCGCATGCGGATTCGCATGTCTAAATACTTGCGTTTGACGCGGCGAGCGATGTCGAGGCGAGCCATCCGTTGCTCTTCTTCCGAGGTTGTTCATGGATCAAGCCGGCATATTACGCCGAGTCGCGGATGGTCGTCGAGACGAATGAACACGCACCTCTGCTGTTGTCGCTGTGGTCTTGTTATCCGGCCTCAAGCTGAGCTTCGATGGCCTGAACCACATGATCGTGTTCTGGCCACGGTTTGCCCGTCAGCTTGGCAATCAGCCCACCCTTTCGAGAAACAACGGTTTCGCCGTTCACAACCACGTCAAACTGGCCGACGCGGCCTTTTTCCAGCTCAGTTTCGATATTCAGCTTCTCTCGAATCGTAGCAGCGTAACTCGCCACTTTTGGTTCATAAGATGCTCAGCGACGGCAGTAGATGATCTTCACGCTCATTGGTTCTCCTTTCGAATGAGTGAAGATAACGTAGCGATTGCCGGATCGGATCAAAACAAGTGACCCAATTCTCTTACCCACCGGAAACCGGTTCTCACAAGGCATAGAATGGCGACCGTATTTGTTCCACCAATGCTGCGCCCGATCACGAATAACAGCCAGACTGTTGAGGTCAGTGGGCCGAACCTGCGGGCCGTTCTTGAAGAGTTAAACGCGGCTTATCCCGGCTTCGAGGACCGCATTTGTATTGATGGTCAACTGCGTCCCGAGCTCTCAGTGTGGATCAACGACGAGATCATAAGCCGAGGGCTGGAGGAACCAATCGCGGCAGACTGTGAGATTCACTTCCTGCCAGCACTTGGTGGTGGCTGATAAATCTGGTTGAACTGAGCTTCGTCGATTGAATCCCCAGCCGGCTTGGGGTGCAATATGCAGATGGCAGGCGGGCAGCCATGTTGGTTCCAGTTCTGATCTGGTGATATGTCGGACAAACCAGAACAACCCACTTCCGATTCAACGGCGCCTGGCACAGACGACCGTTTGCTAAAGCAAGCGCGCGTTGCTGCTGATCAGGCGATCGAGCTCGCCAAGCTCGCGCAGGAATCAGCGAAGCTTGCGCAGGATTTGAACCGTCGAGCAATGGGCGAATCAGGCCAAGCGCTGGACGATCTTCCCGAGGTAACTCTGCGATCACATGGTCAAACAAATTCTGAGGTCATTCCTCAGAACGCAGCGCCAGTTGTTGAGCCGCCTGTTCCACAACCTGGCCGCCCAGCAACACGGATCGCGCCTTCGAAGAAACGGCGAAACGGGAAGGCCAACAGTCGAGAGGCGTTGAAGCGACGAGTCGAAAAGGCACGACGTCAGAAGGTTAAAGGAACGCTTCCGAAGAAGGTGAAGATCAAGGTTCGCAAAGGCGATCTGGATCGCGAAGCAGGGTTTGTTCCATTCGTCAGGCGGAACTGGAACTCAATGACGTTCAGCGGTGTTGTGATCGCGATCGTCTTGTTTCTGCTGACGTTTTACATCATGCCAGTGATCGCTGAAGAGAAGCTCAACACGGTGATTGCTTCATTCTCTGACGAAGAAGCGCCTGTCGAGGAAGACGTTCCGGTCGAGCAGCCTGACGAAGAATCCGGCGAACAGTTGGAAGAAGAAGTCGAAGAACCTGAGCCAGACCCTGAACCCGAACCGGAGGACATGCCTGAACCGGAAGAAGAGCCCGAACCAGAGATGGCAGAGGAGCCACCTCCGGAAGAAGTGATCAACCCCGAATCAACGGACGAACCTGTTGTTCCAGCCGAGCCATCAATCGATTTCGCGAAGGAAGGCACTCGATCAGAGAACGCCAAGAAGGTGTTGCTTGCCAAGTACGGTGGGACAGCTGCAAGCGAATCGGCTGTTGGGAACGCGTTGGAATGGTTCGCTCGGCATCAACGGCGAGACGGCAGTTGGAACTTCAACGACGTGGGTGCTTCGGGCAACGCCGGCAGTGTTGACAATCCGATGGCAGCGACAAGTTACGTCCTTCTTGCGTACCTCGGTGCGGGGCAGACTCACAAAAGCGGGAAGTACAAGAAGAACGTAGAGGCCGGACTTAATTTCATAATGAAGTACGGCCGGCGTGTTGATCGTAAAGTCATCGACTTCAGTGGCTTGCCGCCGGACGACAACGAAACGCACGAACGGTTCTACTCACACGGTGCCGCGTCCATGGCACTGACCGAGGCCTACTCAATGACCAAGGCTCGACTGCTAAAGCCGTACGCTGAAGGTGCAGTCAACGCGTTGGTTCTGTCGCAGGATTCTAAAGGTGGCGGTTGGGAATACGTGCCCTATCAGCCTGGCACAACGTCTGTCACAGGCTTACAAGTGACCGCGCTGATGAGCGCGAAGAAGGCACGTTTGCAGGTTCCGAAAAGAACGTTCCAGCTGGCATCGCATTTCTTTGATACGGTTCAAAGCGACGATACCGGCACGCGTTATGGGTACCGGGCTGCGAAGCCAACCTACAAGTCGTCTGTGACAGCGATCGCGATTTTGTGTCGTCAATATCTCGGGTGGGAACGCGACGATCCAACTCACATCAAAGCCATCAAATTGTTGGACGATAAGGGTCCGGCCAGCGACAGCTTGTACTACCGCTACTATGCAACACAGGCCATGCGAAACTACGGCGGTGAAGCATGGGAACGCTGGAACGAGTTCAATCGCGACGAGTTGTGCGAACGTCAAGAGACTGAAGGCGATGCCAAAGGCAGCTGGCCAACACGCAATCGTGCTTTGGAAGCGAAAGGTGGCGGGCGGCTATTTATGACGGTGCTGTCGACGTTGACTCTGGAAGTTTACTACCGCTACTTGCCGCTCTATGAGAACGAAGCCGCTCAGACGAAATCGTCTGAGAAAGAGTAACCACATCGATTTACTTCGAGCTGTGATTTTCCCAGATCGCGATCCCGGGTTCCGGCTTGCCGCGAACATCGTGCAGAGTGCCGACGACCAAGTCCAAATCTCCGTCTTTGTCCATGTCGTGCAGCTTGAGGGCTGCATGACAACAGTCACCAGACTTCAAGACTCGCTGCTCCCAAACACCCGGTGATGTTTGTTCGTGAAGCACGATCGCCGGATAGGCACTAGTCAGCGCGTAGGACGACTGCTGCGGAATAAACGTTCCACCAATGAAGTCGATATCACCGTCGCCGTCGACATCTCCCGCCGTCGAGCTCAAGACGGCGGGCTGTTCGCTAATCATCTGCGACTCGAACTGACCATCGTTGTTCGTCAGCAAGTAGAGCCCATGCGTATCCTGAAAGTGGTAGCCGTCGTACATGTCGCCTGACGTAAACTGAATGTCGAGATCACCGTCGTTGTCTGCATCGACAAGGTTCAGACTGCATATTCCAAACGATGGAGTTTCAGCCTGAAACAACTGAGTTGGTTCAAAGTTCAGACTGCCTTGGTTGTAGAAAATCTCGACGGTCTCGAATTCCTGACCGAAGATTCCCGCAAAGTCCAGCATGCCGTCGTTGTTGAAATCGGCGATTCCAATTTCGACCAAGCCGTGTCGGCCATCAATCTCTGACCGGTTGAATTTGCCTTCGTCCTGCTCCAGCAGAATCACGCTGCCCGTCTTGTTCCATCCGAACTCCGCGATGAGGACGTCAGCATCGCCATCGCCATCGAAGTCGGCAGCCTTCGCATCCGACACTCGGCCTACTTGATCACAGATTGTGACCGCTTCGAATTCTTCGGTAGAGCCAGTCCGTCGAAGCCAAACAACTTTTCCGCACAGCTCGTCCGTCACACCGGGCGTGCCCAGTTCGGATACCAGATACTCTTCTTCGAATTGGTCGCTGAGATCGCAGGGGCGAATGCGTGAAGGGTTTGTGCCTCGATACAGCACTTCGTAGTCAGAACTGCCAAGCTGAAACGATGTGATTTTGCCGTTCAACATATCCGTACTAAGAATCGTGGTGTCTTCGCCGTGTCGAACCGCAAACGAAGACGTCCCCGCACGGCTCTTCAGTTTTGGTGACTTGGTTGGAGAACCGAAAACGGTTTTGTCTTTGGGACCTTCGCCCTTCGTGATCTCGACGGTTCTTGTTGCATTCTTTTTGAACCACGCGAGGACCAACTGTGAGTCGGGTTCAAGAATATCCGGATCACCGGACTGCTCGTGAAAGTTGTAGGCTCTGTCAATTTCAGACGGCCAATGGTAGGCGGGGTACAGTGCAGGGTCGGGGAACCCATGACACTGCGTGCAGAATGTTTGAATTTCGCCTTCCAGCTTCTCTTCACCGTAGGCTGTGAGAAGTACATCACCATCTTTGGTGTGAAGTTTCAGGGCTGGGACCGGTTCGAAGGTGTAAGGCAACAGCAGCGTGACTGCTATTGCAAGCGTTATCGCGAAACCTAAGAAAGCCTTCATTGTCGTTTCCCGATGGGCCAGCCATCTGTATAGAGCGTGTCTACATGTATCTGTAGACGATCAAGATTAAAGGCCGGTGTATCCCGCTGACCAGCCCAACACTCGTGGATGGGTCAGTTTCCGTACCGGTCTTATCACAAACCCCGCCGTCTGAGTTGTGGTTTCGGCGGATTTCATTTTGTCGCACCGACGTGTGCTTGAGATCTCTCTACTCTGGGAACTACTGTTCGGGCCATATTCAAACCTGGAGCGAATGAAATGAAGTCACTCGACCTCAGCGGCAAAACAGCAATCATCACCGGCAGCAGTCAGGGGCTTGGCCGCGAAACAGCGACTGCTCTGCATGCAGCCGGGGCGAACGTTGTTATCAACTACTTCGCGGACCCGGAGGGAACCAACAAGGGTCTCGCCGATGCGGTCGTCGCCGAACTAGGCGACCGTGCGATTGCTGCGGCGGCTGATGTTCGGAATCGAGAAGAACTGGACGCCATGGCCGACAAAGCCATCCAGCAATTCGGTGCGTTGGATATTGTGATCAACAACGCCGCTGTCCTTCGAGACAGAACCATCAAGAAGATGACCGATGCCGAATGGTCTGCCGTAATTGATACGAACCTGACCGGCGTGTTCAACATGAACAAAGTCGCCGCCGAAAAGCTAAGCGACGGCGGACGAATTGTTAGCATGTCGTCCGTCGCAGGTGTGCTCGGCGTCTTCGGCCAGGTCAACTATTCATCCGCTAAAGCCGGCGTCATCGCGATGACCAAAGTTCTCAGCAAAGAACTGGCTCGCAAAGCCATCACAGTCAACGCTGTCGCTCCAGGCGTTGTGCTTACTGAGATGGGCAAATCCATCCCCGAAAAAGCGCGCGATGCGATGTTGGCTCAAATACCGTTGGGGCGTTTTGCAGAACCAGAAGAAATCTCAAACACCATTCTGTTCCTGTGCAGCGATCTTGCCAGC
>JBGCDN010000898.1:0-7182 GCA_045105495.1 Planctomycetaceae bacterium | reverse complement strand
GCGTTCGCCACAGGCTTTCCATCGACAGAACTGACAGCCCGGCCACTCAACCGGTACGCGCGGGACGCATTGATCTCAAAGCTGGTTGGTTCACTCTCATTAACCACGAGCGGCTTTTGAGCGAGGCTTCCAAGCGGCGTTTCGAGATCGAAAGCGACGTTCAGCGAGTAGCTACCGGGCGGTAATGCTGGAAACTTCACTGAACCATCTGCCAGAATCGACTGTTTATGCGAATAAAGACAAATGTAGGCAGCCTGTTTCAGCGACGCAGCCGGCTTCCCGTCTTCGGAAAACCGATCGTACTTCTGGATTGAAACAGTGCCCAGTTGCCCGCCACCGTCAGGGCGTTTTGCTCCGTCAGGCCACGCCAGACGACCATTGACGGGGCTGCCTCGACGCAGAACGATTTCCAATGGTCGATCCAAAGCAAACGTCACCAGTGGATCACCGAATCCCTCAGTGGCGACCTTGATTGATAGTACCCCTGCCTTTGGAACCTGTCGTATTGCGAACTTGCCGTCCACATTCGTCTTCGTTTTCCAGGCACGTTGTTGACTGGCAGGGATGGGAACCATCCCTGTAACCATGGATAACGAGGATGAAAATGGAACCAGCTCGGCGTTAGCAATCGGCTCTCCAGCGTCGTCCACTATCCGGCCTGCGTAAGTAACTGTCTCCAGAACTTCGATTGTGACTGGTTTAGTGACACCGCGAGTCCGAGCAAAACCAATTCGACCATCGGCTTCGGCCCAGACACCCCGCACCTGAGTTAGAAGCGTACTTTTGAGCTCGATCGAGAAAGAACCGTCTGCAGCAGAGGTCGCCGACCCAACATCTTCTGGCTCCTCGTAGCCGCCAACTAAGGTCACCTTCGCTCCCACAACCGGGGTACCGTCCGGCGATTGGACGATGCCAGACATAACTCGGTTCGGGCCGGCAGCCTGCTGTGCGTTCGCCGAGGACACAAACAGAATTGGAGCGAACAGAACAGTCAGCTGAACGACGCGCTGCGTTGAAGACATTGGTGCGGCCTCTGATCTGGTGGAGTCTGGCAAGAAACGAGGGAGTGTGACCAAGGCCGACAAGACCAAGCCTACTTAAGAAACGATCGCCAACTTTCGTACTTGCCGGAATTCAACTGATACGACAGGGCAGGGTTCCGTTTTGGTCGAATTGGTTTCGACAGCAACTTCATGTTGGCTTGAACCGGTGTGCGGCCGCCTTTGCGAACGTTGCACTTCAGGCACGCGGTCACAATGTTGACCCACGATGTCTCGCCGCCCTGGCTTCGTGGATGGACATGATCCAGGCTCAAGCCGGATGAATTGAGCTTTCGGCCACAATATTGACACTGGTAATCGTCACGCAGGAACACATTGCGGCGACTGAATTTGACCGTGTTCGAAGGGACGCGATCGTACCTCAGCAGTCGGATAATTCGCGGTACCTGGACGGAAAAGTTGACTGAAGAAATCCAGTCTTCTTCTGGTCGTCGTTCGCCGGCGGATTCGCGGAGGTCACAGACTTCAAGCCACGTTTCGAAGTCGTAGGCGGCGTAAGAACCGTCCTCAATGTGGACAATCTCCGCCACTTCTTTACAAAGCAAGCAGAACGCGCGACGGGCGGGAATCACATGCACTGCCATATACATGCGGTTCAGCACCAGCACACTCGCGTCGAGCGGTGAATTTGGCTGAGCGATCATCCGTGAATGCTCCGGTTGTGGTTGCTCTTGAAAGCAGTCTCCTAAATCCGGCGCGGCTGCACCGGGTTATGGCTGGTTCCAATCAGGTGGAACCACGTTTGGGCTCGGTGTCGTTTGATTGTAGGACGCCGACATCGATACCTTCAACCAGCGACAAGGAAACAACAGCAAATCACGCCCGAACTCCTGGCCAACAACCCATGCTGACTCAAACAACAAAAGCCGGTGCCACGCTTCACGCGTTGTTTCCAACGCTTGTGTATCACATGAACTTATCAACGGCTGAAGCTTACGCAGATGCGTTCGAGCAGTGTCGAGATACCTACGCGTTCAATCCTGCAGTCGGAACATCAGCCCGATACAACGCTGGCGAATACCACGGCAAAATTCATCTGCACCAGGACAAACGTCTTGAAGCGTTCTTCACCGATCTGGCTGAACAAGTCGCCGCATACCTCCGCGTCCTCGGTATGAAGCCACAGTTCTTCAATATGAACTGTCTGAAAAGCTGGCTGGTGATCTGCGAGCCGGAATCCGAAGAGAACAGCACGTCGATGGTCGCCCACAATCATTCGTGCAGCGACATCTCATGGGTGTACTATCCGCAGGTTCCAGAGGACTGTGCGCCGATTACGTTCCATGCCGGACGGCGACTGGCGACGCAACTTTTTGACGCCGGTTTTCATTACGACTGGCACGACCAAGACAAATCGGCCATCAGCACAGTCAACGGTTGGAATAGCGATACTTGGTCGATCCACCCGAAGAGCGGCGACCTGCTTATCTTCCCCGGGCATCAATTGCATTCGATTGAAGTCAACACAACACAACAGCCAAGAATCTCCGCTGCTGGGGACATCGCGCTTACACTGAAGGCGGAGCACCAGAATCTTGAGTTCGGCAGAAGAGATCTTAAACACTGGGTAACACAATCGCTAGGTGATGAATCCTGACGCAGTTCTCTGCATCCATCACGCACCGGCGTCGTCTTCAGCGTCCCCTGCGCGGAACCGCCCATCCACTGCGGCAGCTGCGATATTTCGTAGCATGCCGCCGAAAACAAATTCATGCAGCGGATAGATTCCGTACCAGTAACACAGACCAAATAGCCCAACTGGATCGAAAACGGCTGTCTGTGTGATCTGCGATCCCTCTTCAACCTCAGTGACATCGAACTCCAGCCACGCGCGGCCGGGCAATCGCATTTCCGCATGCAACCTTAGCGTCCGATCCGGCTTCACATCTTCGACACGCCAAAAGTCCAATGGGTCACCGACTCGCAATTTCACTGGATGGCGCCGTCCACGTCGCAAGCCAACACCACCGACCAGCGTGTCCATCCAACCGCGAATTTTCCACAGGAAGTTGCCGTAGTACCAACCTGTCTCTCCACCGATTCGCTGAATTGGCACAAACGCATCAGCAGCTGACAACGGCACGGTTGTAGAACGTGAATCCACCAGACGCGAACCGAACTTGACGCCTCCGTAGCCTTGCGGTTTCCTCGCAGATGAGATCGCATTTTGCCAATGCGTCTCGGCGTAGCGGCAATCTTCGTTTGTTAATGCCCGTTTGATAGACGCCGACAAGCCCATGGGCTCAATCGGAAAATCAGCAAGCGCCGACTCGTCTCGGACTACTGTCGGGTTCCGAAGACTCTCGACCAATTTCCTGCCAATCCGAGCATAAACCGGAGTCACAAGACCCAGCCAAAGACTGGACAGCCTTGGCGTCAGGAACGGAACCTTAATCATCCAACGCCAGAGCCCCCGCTGCCTTGCGTACTCTTGCATGATGTCGCCATATGAAACTTGATCTGGCCCCCCAATTTCGTAGATCCGGCTAGGCCCCGGTTCCAAGTCGAGAGAGTGAACCAGATACGCGAGAATGTCTTCGATTGCGATCGGCTGAGCCGGCACAGAAACCCACTTCGGGCAAATCATGAGCGGAAGTTTTTGAACCAAAGCTCGAATGAGTTCGAACGAAAGGCTGCCAGAACCGATCACAATCGAAGCACGCAGTTCGATGACCTGAGCCCCGGATTGTTTCAAGACCTTTCCGACTTCCTGTCGACTGCGTAGATGCTTAGATAGCTTCTCGTCTTCGACCCCAAGTCCGCCGAGGTAAACAATTCGCTTAACACCTGCTTCCTTAGCAGCACTCGCGAAGTTCTCAGCGGCCTCACGGTCCTGCGTTTCAAAGTCATCACCGCTGCCCATCGAGTGAATGAGGTAATAGGCGGTATGGACTCCTTTCAGCGGAGCGTCTAACGAAGGCCTGTCGGTCACGTCGCCGGCGACCACTTCGTTCCCCTCTGCAAGATCGGGATTGAGATACTCCGGTCGCCGGGCAAGCACTCGCAGGTTCTCACCGCGCTCGACCAGAAGCGGAATCAGTCGGCCACCGACGTATCCAGACCCACCAGTTACCAGAGTCAGTTTTCTTTCAATGGTCATTCAACAAGCGTTTCTCACCTCGCGTGAAAGGAAACTCCAGCCAAACCGAAGAATCGGAGGAAGCCAGATCCAGCTCTGCTTCCCCCAAGACTCATCAGTCGCCGGCTCGGCGTTCGAAGAGTTATCGACAAACCAACTACACCAAGCGTTCTAACGAATCCTTCGGTACGACTTCGGGTGAGGCCAGTGTCTGCGATCAACCGAACCAGCCGAAAGGCTGCGCGGATAGACGGAACCTCAACAGTGACGCTGTCGCCGTCTGCTGTGATGGAGATTTCGTCGCGACCGTTATTTAGCCTGACGGCACCAGACACACCCAAGTGTCGAGAGGTCACTTCTCGTCTCCATTCCGTGTCGTAATCTTCAGCGTTCCGTTGAGTCTCCAGACCGCACGTTCGTCACCGGATGTCGTCGAACTTGGCACGCCGACTTCCATGTTCTCAAACTCGTAAACGATCTCGGCGTTTCGATCCGTAAGTCGGTCGTACAAGCCAATTGCAAGATCCGGCCACGTTCGGGTGTCACTGTTCTCAGTCATAATCGCCACGTCCTTTTGATTGCTTTCCAAACTATATCTAGAAAGTTGTAGGCGCAGGATCGACCGTGCCCACCACGAATGGAGTCAGCGCCGGTCTTTGGTCGCTATGTCAAACACAGCAGCGATGGTCTTCTTGTCTAACACGCCAGCGAATCTCAGCACTATTTCTTCGAAAGACTCGACTTAGTTAACTGACCGTTCGCGTGGAATCTCATTCAGCGTGTAGTATGCCTTTGTGTGTACCAACTTCTTGCCCTCTGAGGAGAGGACGCCAGATAGATCGAAATCGTGAACATGACCCTGAACCAGTCCGTCCACTTGTAGCTCGACCGACAAGCCATCAGCCGCCACGATTGCCTTGGTCACCTTCGGTTCTGTCTGATCGACCTCCGGACTTCCATAACCTTGCTTGTATTCGTGGGTGTAGGTTTCGAGTTTGTAAGAGCTGGGATCTGACGACGAATCCTGATCAGCTGGCTTCGTAAACGTGACCTTAAAACCATCGGGCAGGGCGTTGATCTGCTTAATCTCAAAGGGAGTCTTGCCGGTCCATTCAAGACGCTGTATCGCGTATGCTTTCGGACCGCGAACCGGCCAACCTCGATTGGTTCCGCCAACGATCAGGTTCCCGTTCGGTGTGAACTCACAAGCCAACAGTCCGGTCGCCAACCCTTCCCGGAATGGATAGCACGCTCCCTGCCAAACGCCGTTCACTTTCTCAGTGGTGGCTCGCATCATGATGCTGAGACTGAAGTCGCCGATGAAAATCTGGTTCTCAAAGGGACCAAACTTGCCGCCTGTTTCATCGACCATGAATCCAGAGATCGAACGCCCCATTTTGATGTAGGGGAAGACAACGGCGTAAGGAACCAATTCCTTCACTCGTTTTCGCTCGGTCAACAAACGCGACCGTGTGTTCGGCACAACGGAAGGCTTCTTCAAGCCATGCTCTTTCGCGAGCGGCAAGTCGTACCAGTTGTAGCTAACCGGATGCCCCATGAAGCCGCCCGGCTGCAGAACTTTCAACGAACACGAACCATTCCACGGCCCCTGACTCTCAGCGTAAAACATCACGCCATGTTCGTTCGGGCCAATTCCGCACGGACTACGAATCCCACTGCAAACGGGAATCGTTTTGCCTTCTGGTGTCACCTTCAAACACCAGCCGCGGAACGGAACATCGGAATGGTACGACTTCGACAAACATAGCGCGACCCAGATGTTGTTGTCTTTGTCGGGTTTGGAACCGAATGAGAACTCGTGGTAGTTTCGAAAGCCCCATTCATCGCTCAACGTCTCGAACTTGTCCGCGCGTTCGTCGCCGTTGAGGTCTGATATCCGTGTCACTTCGGTTTGTTGTGTGATGTAGAACGAACCATCACGGAAGGCCAAACCAAAGACTTCGTCCAGCCCGCTGGCATACTTCTTGAACTTCGGCTGCGGATATTTGTCGAACATCCCTTCCGTTAGAAAGATGTCACCTCTTCGGGTTCCAATCGCCAGTCGGTTGTCCGGCAAGACCTCGAAGCTACATGCCTCCAATTCCATTCCGTCTGGTAACGGAACATCGACAATCCGGTAGTACTCAGATTCCGCTTCCGCTGTATTCCAATACTCACCGAGTGTCTGCGCGTTTGCAGTCGAACCAGCAAGAATGGCACACGCAGCGAATACAACGACAGAAACAGTCGTTCGATTTGCGAGTCGTCGATTTATCATTTCCATTGGTATTCCAACTCGATTACGAATGCTTCTGAAGCCTTGAGATCGATCGCAATTTGGATCTGCGAACCCAATTCGGTTTTCGCGAGGCTTACGTTTTGACTACCACGAACCTGAACAACCAAATCCTCACCGATCGCGAATGCGTTGTCGGCCTGCTTGACGACTGCACCTTTGGGGGCGAGCCTGAACGTCATTCCGGCACGCGGCGATCGGCTTCGGAGCGTTATCGTTCGAAGTAGAGTCGGCTTGTCCGTGTCCGGAACGTCGACCGCGTAGTCTTCGACTGATACGTGTTCGAACTGATACTGCAGCTTTGGCCGACGCAGTTCGTCCAGTTCATATCCTTTGAAGCGATGGTTCGGTGGACGGCTATCGTCAACAACCCATGGCTTCTGAGCGTCATCTAACTCGGGACCGGGATGGAATTGAGTCTGATTGCGAGCCAGCGGACGGACTCGCCCGTGCCCCTGGCTACGCCAAACACCAGAAGGGTCGATAAACCTACCTTTCCACAGCATGGCCATCCGCATTTGCTCGGCATCGAAAGCCACGTTGACCTGCGACGGATAGCCAACACCGATTCCACGTTTGCCAATGCCCGGATAGCTTCGGCGCAACATCACAGCCTCGTTGGAAGCCAGTAGCTCCATTGGCTTTCGAACCAACCCGCGCGGTGTTCGTGCCTGACGACCTTCCTTCATCCATTCCCAAATGGCAGCGATCTGCTGGTGACTATCACCATCGAGAATATCCTGCCG
>JBGCDN010000897.1:0-6879 GCA_045105495.1 Planctomycetaceae bacterium | reverse complement strand
AGAACGGTATCGAGCTCTTCGATATGCAGAACGATCCGAAGCAATACAAGAACCTCGCTGGTGATCAGAAGTTTGAGTCGGTGGTCGCAGACTTCAAGTCTCGAATGATGGCAAAGCTGATCGCTGTCCGAGCCAACGATCTTGGCGGTTAGGCAAGACAGTGTGATCCAGCAATGGGTCGCCTTCACTTCTGCCGCGGCTCAACTTAGGCGAAGTCGTACGCCTTCAACTGAGTGTGATTTCACACACGTGCTGCAACTGTCTGAAACGATTTTGAGGTGGGCAATAACTCCTGCGGAACCATGGTTGGGTTTCAGGGTTAGGGCCCCGCTACTTGTCTCAATGATGCTCCGTTTCACGGCCTCGGTTTCCCAAAAACACCTCCGCCATCGCGCAAGACTTCGTTGACAGCCTGCCCTCCGCGTGTCACTTTAGGTAGGCAAGCTGCCTCACGTCGTTTTGCCCATCAGGGAAGGTAGGGCGACACACCTCAGTTGAGTAACGACTTAATGCGTAATCTCACCATTCGAGCCCGGTGGTTATTCACCATAGCCGTGGCTTCAGTCTTACCGGGGGCTCTTGCCCACGATGTTCCGAAACCGATCGCTCTTGAAAACGGGCGAATTCTCACCGTCGAAGGTGGGAAGGTGATCGAGAAAGGAACCGTCCTCATCAAGGACGAGAAGATCGCCGCGATCGGGAAGGACGTAAAGATCCCCGACAACGCTCGGCGAATCGACGTCAGCGGAATGACAATCGCGCCGGGACTGATTGATGTTCGCAGCAAGCTTTGGATCGCTTCAGATTCAATCACCGCTTCGGGCTCATCCGGTGCTTTGGATTTGTCAAAAGTGATCGACACCTACTCTGACGACTGGATGGATGTCGCCAAGCAGGGGGTCACGGCCATCTGCGTGCAGCCATCCGGTAGCATGGGTGGCCGGTGTGTTGTCTTGCGTGTGGCCGGTGGTCACGACGAAGCTCACCTCACAATTTCCGAGGTCGCTGGAATCCAAGCGTCCCTATCCGGTCGATCTTCAACAGCACGGTATTCGCAGTACACGGCGCTGAAGAAGAAACTGGAAGCCGTTAAGAAGTATCAGGACGAGTGGAAGAAGTACCGCGAAGCCCTGAAAAAGTGGGAAGAAGAGAAGAAAAAGAAGAAGTCCGATAAGGGCAAGAAGGACGACAAGTCCAAGGCAGACGCAAAGAAAAAAGAAGAGGCCAAGAAGCCTGCTGAGAAAAAGAAGATCAAAGTCATTCGCATGCGAGGCCGTGTCGTTCCAATCGACAAGATACCAGCTCGCATCCTTGAGCAAATGAAGGCTCGGGGTATGAAGATCGAGGAGATCGATGCTCCAAGTAGTTCGGCAGGGGCAAGTGCTTCTTCTTCAACGAAAGACAAAGATGGAAAGCCGAAGGAGCCAAAGAAGAACGAGACGAACGAGACTCTAATTCAGCTGTTGGAACGCAAAGTTGCACTTCGAATTGAAGTCAATTCTGCCGACGACGCGTCCAATGCTCTGAAACTCGCTTCTGAAATGAAGATCGACGTCGTGCTTGAGGGCCTCGCGAAACTGGGGCGTTCATGGAAGAAAATCAACGAGCTTCGACCTCCTCTAGTTGCCGGCCCACTGCTAACGTGGGAAACAACGCCCGCTCGGCGAACGGACTGGTTTGGCGATATTGCTGCCAGCGAGAGTCTTGTCACGATCGCTTCTTTCTCCAACAGCGGACGCGGTTCTCGCCTGCTTCGAGCTCACGCCGCAAAGGCTGTTGCGGAAGGCCTGTCAACGGACCGAGCTTTGGAAGCGATTACCATTAATGCGGCTCGCGTTCTTGGGCTCGGTGACAAGCTTGGTTCCATCAAAGTCGGTAAGCACGGTGACCTTGCGGTGTTCGGTGGTCACCCAACCGATCCTGCTGCTCCAGTGATGCTGACGATCTCACAAGGTCAGGTGACCTACGAAGCAAAAGCAAAACTTGCTTCAGTCGATTCATCGCGTGCGGACGTCAGCGGTGTTCCTCCGGAACTGCCGGACAGCTATGCGTTGAAGAGTTCTCGTGTTCAGAAAGCCGACGGAACATTCGGGCCGGCGACTATCATGGTTGCTGGCGGCAAGATTGTCAGTGTCGGTGACAACGCGGGCGACGATGCAAATGTCTTCGACGTGGGCGACGCTGTTATTACGCCGGGTTTGGTGGTTGCTCATGCTCCTAGCAGTTCAGCAACTTCAGTCGAGCCAATTAGTGCTCACACCCACGCGGCTGACAACTTTGATCCGGAAAGCGAAGGCTTCCGACGGATTCAGGAAAGCGGCTTTACCACAGTCGCCTACGCACCTGTTTCGACAAACGTTGTTGCTGGGCAAGTTGCTTGTGTTCGCTTCGGTGCTGACGAACCCGTTGCGATGAACAACGGATGGCCGCACACGATTGCGGGTAAGTTTGTTCTGTCTTCAGATGCTCGCAGTACGAATCGGTTCCCGTCTGCACTTAGTGGTCAGGTCGATTTGCTGGAGCGGTACTTCTCTGGTGAAGACTTTGATTCACGACTGTTCGTACCGGGTTCCATCGAAAATATGATGGACAAGAAAGCCGCCGCTCACCTCGAATCGATCAAGTCCGGGAAAACGATTGCGGTATTCGAAGCGGAATCCGATGCTGAGATTCGAGCGGCTTTGGATCTGATTGAGAAGTTCAAGTTGAAGGCGGTACTGCTTGAGCCACGAGACATTCGTGATTCGATTGACCGAATCAAATCGCTGGGCGTCGGAATCATCGCTCGGGCAGTTCAAGCGTCTGACTACGATTGGTATGCAGCTGACCTCGCGGCGGCATCCAATGCTGGTGTTCCGATTTCTTTCTCCGGAACTTCGGGCGACAACATTCGAGGCACTATTGGTCTGCTGATTAACGCTGGCATGAAACCGGAAGCTGCGATGAAAGCACTTTCGACGGATGCTGCAAGTATGTGTGGGCTCGCCATGTCTGGTGAAATTGCCTCCGGGCGGCCCGCTGATTTGGTCATCTGGACCGGCAGTCCTGCCGACTTCGGAGCTCGCCCTGTTCAGGTCATTGTTGACGGTCGCGTGACCAAGGAGACCCCATGAAACACTTCCTGGTATTAACTCTTCTCACCGTCACCCTCGCGGCACCAACCCGCGGCGAAGACGTGATTGTGAACGCTAAAAAGCTCTACACCATCGCCGGCGACGTGATGGAACCCGGTAGCGTCTTTATTTCCGACGGCAAGATCAAAGCGATCGGCAACAAACTCTCAGCAGACGGCGCGAAGACCATTGAGGTTGATGTGTTGATGCCGGGACTTGTCGATGCGTACTCGCAAGCCGGGCTGGAACAGTCGGCTGAGCGGACTCGCGAGATCACGCCGGATCTGACGACAGCGGGAAAAATCAACTACCGCGATCGCGACTTCGTCGAAGCAATCAGTAGCGGCACAACAACACTGCACATCGTCCCGGGCACAGACAACGTGTTTGCAGGAATCGGGTCTGGAGTGAAGACAGCCGGGAAGGATCGAGTGTTCAATCCATCAACTGGCTTGATGATGACATCTTGTGCCGATCCGGCTCGGTTCAATCGATCTCGATCTCGACCTGAGAGCATTTACGTCCGTCAGCCGACTAACCGAATGGGTGTTGTTTGGATCTTGCGAAGCACGCTCGACGCGGCTGCAAAGGGTAGCGACAACAAAGGCATGGATGTGTTGCGGAGTGCGATGAAGGGTGAACGGCCAGCGTTCGCCGTCAGTCGTACTCACTACGACACGCTATCGCTGATGGACATTTGCCGAGAGTTCAAAATGGAGGTTCCAGTCATCTTTGGCGGACAGGAATCGTGGCGAATTCTCGACGATTTGAAAGAAGCAAAAACCAGCGTGGTTCTCGGTCGTCTACGGCCCGATTCAACAAACGGATCAGAGCAAACTCGATTGTGTGCAAACAACGCCGGTCGATTACACGAAGCAGGAATCCCATTTTGCTTTTCGCAGGGTGATCTGCTGGAGCAAGCTCGATTTGCTGTTCGAAATGGCCTCAACGAAGACGCAGCTCTGAAGGCCATCACACACATGCCAGCAAAGATTCTCGGGCTGGAAAAGAAGGTCGGGGCCATCGCTGAAGGCCTTGACGCAGATCTCGTTGCCCTGAGCGGCGATCCTTTGGAATTCACGACCGCCGTCGAATGGGTAATGGTCGATGGAATCGTTCAATACAAGCAGGCAGGTGAGTAAGTAATGAACCGTCATAGATTGATTCAAAACTCCGGAGCGACGCTCTGGCAATGTTCCAGCGGACGACTCACTCCGGGATTGTTCGCGGCAGCCACAGCCTTGGTGCTCCTGCTAACGCCACAACTCTCCGCACAAGACGTTGCTGTCAAAGGCGCGACGATTATCACGATGAGTGGTGAGCGGATTGAGAATGGTGTCATCATTGTTCGTGATGGCAAGATTGCGAAGGTTGGAGCGGACTTGAAGGTTCCAGTCGAAGCAACCGTCATCGACGCTAAGGGCAAAGTTGTGATGCCCGGCATTGTTGATGTCCACAGTTCTTCAGGTATGAGCCAGGCGAACGAGAACAACGACACAGTTCCGTTCTTGTCTGTTATCGACTCAATCGATCCGAAGCGTCCTTACTTCGAGGAATCGCTACGCAATGGTGTGACAACTGCTGCTGTCGTTCCCGGTAACAGCACGATGATCGGTGGACGAGCCGCTGTTGTGAAGACGGCCGGTTCTTACGTCGACGACATGGTCCTGAAGCGAGATGTCGGCCTGAAAATTTCCATGGCCCCGCGTTCCGGGTCTCGCCTTAGCCACTACACAAAGCTTCGGAAGACACTCGAAGATGTAAAGAAGGCTCAGAAGGAACGTAAGGAGAAGGAAGAAGAAACGGCAAAGGCAAAAGCTGAGGCCGAGAAGAAGGCTGCTGAGAAAAAGAAAGAGGACGCGAAGAAAGACGGCGACAAGAAAGAAGCCAAGAAGCCTGAGCCGAAGAAGGCAGCGGCCAAAACACCCGCAGCGGAAAGTGTCACCGCGAAAGCAACGCGTGACACAATGGAAGCACTGCTCGCGGGCAAGCTACCAGCGTACATCTATTGTTCAGAAGCGATGGACGTCACAAACGCCATCCGACTTGTGGAAGAGTTCAAGCTGAAGCCGATTTATGTTGTTGGTCGAGACACCTACAAGGCAGCTAAGGCTTTGGCGGAAACTAAGGCTCCGGTCATCCTGGACAGCAGACTGGTTTCTTGGCGAACCGACCCTCGCACACGAGAAGACGAAAAGATTGTACTTTCAAAGATCTTCAGCGAGAGCGGTTGTAAGTTCTTGTTCCAGGCCGACGACCGACGAACAGGACTTGGAAGCCACTATCACTGGTACCAGGCCGCGACTGCCATCAAGTACGGCATGGCTGAAGAAGACGCATTGAAGGCTCTCACCATCGACGCGGCGAAAGCTCTCGGAATCGACAAGTTTGTTGGCTCCATCGAAGCCGGCAAAGACGCCGACCTTGTCATCTTGAGTGGTGACCCACTGAAGGTATCGACATGGGTTGAAACAACCCTTGTTGGCGGTGAAGTTGTTTACGAACGCGACAAAGACGAACGACTTCGTCTTCTGTTTGAACCAGAAAAGGACGCGAACTGATGACGTATCGGATCACCATCAGGCTCGCATGCCTGATCCTGATTCTGTCTGCCGGGTCGGCTTATGCCGGCGACCAGCACGCGTTCTTCGCAGGACGCATCTGGCCCGGTAACGCAGAACCCATCGAAGACGGGGTGATGATTGTCGAAGACGGCAAAATCATCGCCATCGGATCGCGGAAAGCGACAAAGGTTCCAGCCACTGCGAAGCGGCACGACCTGTCGAATTCTGTGCTTATCCCTGGCCTCGTCATTGCAGAAACTTCACTCGGCGTTGGCAACGACGACGAAAGAACACTAACACCAGAAGTTCGAGCTGTTGATGGCTTTGACTTCTACGAAGACTATTCGAAGCTACTGGCTGGTGGAGTCACAACGGTCCAGCTTTCGCCAGGTCAGGCTCGTTTGATGCCTGGGCAGGGCGGCGTTGTGAAACTGGCTGGGGTGAGTCCGACGAATCGAATTCTCAGCGATAAGGAGAGCCTTCGACTCGTGCTGACTTCAGCATCTGCGAATCCACCGCGGATTTATGAACCACCAGTCGGGGCTGTTTCAGTAGACAACCCACTGAAGCCAACTCGTCCACAGATTTCGGGAAGCCTGTCTTCACGAGTCGCAGGTTTGAACGCTGTCTTCAGCGTGGCTCGCGAGTCTGGCGAAGGAGGCAACGAACTCGGCCTCGAGACAATCTCGGAATACGTCAGCAAGAAGGGCACGCTGCGAGCAAAAGTGCAACTCGCTTCTGAAATTCGAGCCGCTATGGGACTCGCCCAACGGTTTGACATGAAGCTGATTCTTGTCGATCCCACCGGTTTGGATTCATTCGTTGCTCGATATCAACCAGATAACTCACCGGTCAAAGGTATCGTTCTGAACGCGGGCGTTCGTCCGGGTCAAATTTCGAATCCATCAGTGCCTGATCCGGAAGTAAAGCGGCAGAAGGATGCATGGGAGTTCGCCTCGAAGCTAATTGAACGCGGCTTCGGTGATCATCTTGCGATTCGGCCATCATCTGATGCCGACCTCGACGACATTCTGTTTCTGGGTGGTCTCTTCACCCGAGCAGGTAACTCGCCCCAGCACGTCCTGAGTATGCTGACTAGCAATCCAGCGACGATGATGGGTGTTGCCGATCGAGTTGGATCATTGGCCGCAGGCACAGACGCGGACTTTGTGGTTCTCAGTAACGATCCATTCAGCCGCGGT
>JBGCDN010000896.1:0-10722 GCA_045105495.1 Planctomycetaceae bacterium | reverse complement strand
GATGAACGCATCTCCTTCGAGTCCTCGGAAGGCAACGCCTTTTCTCTCACGAGGAATGAAGTGCCAGTTAAGCCGTTCCGGATCATCAAACTTGAAGGAACAGATCTTCTTCTGCTCAGCATTCAAGCTTGCCAGAAGCTTATTTGCCGCAGCGGTCATTTTCACTGCGGAAGGATCTTCAGCTTGCTGAGCAAACCCCGGCGAGGAAAAACAGAGCAACAGAATCAGGAAGTGCTTCACGTCGAACCTTTTCTTTTTGAACAATCAGTCGCTCGATGTCGTGGTCTTAGCCTGGAGGCCACTCCAAACCGCGTCCTGCAAGCAAGTGGATATGAAGATGGTCTACAGTCTGACCGCCTTCGCTGCCAGTGTTGATCACGGTTCTGAAGCCATCCGTGTGACCTAGATCGGCAGCGATTTTACGAACCACCAACATCATGTGTCCGATGAGGGCCTCATCATCGTCTTTCAGATGAGCCAAAGACGTGATCTCGCGCCGAGGGATGACCAGCACGTGTGTTGGAGCCTGCGGATTGACGTCGCGAAAGGCCATGCAGAGGTCATCTTCGAAGACAATATCAGCGGGGATTTCACCGTCCAGGATTCGTTTGAAAATGGTCTTTTCAGACATCTAAACTCTCTACGCTTAGAGAAAACAGGGATGAACCGCCTGACAGCAAGGAAGCCAAATGTGCACACTTGAATCTCCCGGAATACGCTAGATATAAGAGTATGTACTGATTACATTTTGACCACCACGGCGGTTTTGTGACAAGTTGAGAGAGGTCCGGATGTCTGCTGAAGCCACAGGATTTAGAGTTTTCCTCGTAGAAGACGACGAGGCCGTGCGTCGGTCGATGAAGTATCAAATCGAGGGCATGGGGTACACTGTACACGCTTTCCCATCTGCCCTGTCCTTTCTAGACGACTACAAACCATCTGAACAAACCTGTCTACTTCTAGACGTTCGTATGCCAGGCATGACTGGAATCGAGCTCCAGCAAAAACTTGTCACCGACGGCGATACGATACCAGTGATCATGATTTCCGGCCACGCCGACGTACCCGCCGCGGTTCGCGCCATGAAGAACGGTGCGAGCGACTTTCTTTCAAAGCCAGTCAGTGGCGATGACCTTCAGGCCGCCCTGAAGTTTGCGTTCGAAACACCAGTGGTGGAAGGACGCCGTTGTGATGTTTCGGTTGAAGAGATCCGCGAACGCATGGAACAGCTGACGCCTCGTGAACTTCAAGTGCTGTCCTACGTTGTCGATGGCCATTCAAGCCGTCAGATTGCTGAGCAGCTTGAGGTGAGCTTCAAGACGATTGACGCACATCGATCGAAGATCATGACGAAGATCAAGGCCCAAAACGTCGCACACTTGGTTCGAATGTGCCTCTCCGAACAAGTCTCGGCCGGCTAAGAACGCATTTCGACGTTGTGGCAAGTTGAACGTCAATGCGTTCACTCTTCAGGAAGTCATTGTGCGGCTGCGGTGCAGACGAATTCCGTCGGGGCATCGCGATCAGCAAGACGCGCGCCCTGCCCAAGAACGCCTGCAACCGACTCGCTGCGAAGAAGTCCTTCCCAAAGTCGCCGCCGAACCTGGTTAAGTGGAACGCTTCCCGGTTATAACTCGGCAGGAAGTCTTCATTGGAAACGCGAGGTCATTAGTGTCGTCCGAAAAACTTAGCCTCAACGGAACACTGATTGAGGATACATTCGCTGAAGCATTTCCGGTTGTCGGAACCCGCCTGCTGATCACAGCACACACCGCCGAACTCGCTCGAATCGCAGCGACAGAATGTAGCGGCTACGCATCCAGCGTAATTGCCTGTGACGCCGAGGCAGACGTAGAGCGCGACTGGGAGTTCCACGAAACCCCGGATGGTCGCCCCGGAACCAGTGTTTTGATCTTTGGTTTCAACCGCGATGGCCTGCAAAAAGCTGTTGCTGGACGTGTTGGACAATGTGTTCTCACTTGCGCAACGACGGCTTGCCACAACGGCGTGACGATCGAACCGGGCATGAAGAAAATTCGAGTCGGCGGGCAGATCCGATACTTTGGAGATGGGTTCCAGATATCGAAGAAACTGGACAACAAGCGACTCTGGCGTATCCCGGTGATGGACGGAGAGTTTCTCTGCGAAGACCATTTTGGAGTCTTCAAAGGCGTTGGCGGTGGGAACCTGCTCATTGCCGGCGAAACACAAATCGCAGCGTTGAACGCAACGATGAAAGCTGTTGCCGCAATGCGATCCAGCGGCGATGTCGGCCTTCCGTTCCCTGGCGGATTCGTCCGCAGCGGCAGCAAGGTTGGTTCGCAGTACCCTGCAGTCAAAGCCAGCACCAACGACAAGTGGTGTCCAACTCTGCGTTCGCAAACGAACTCAGTTCTTCCCGAAAACGTCGCTGCCGTTTACGAGATCGTGGTTGATGGAACCAGTTTTGAAACCGTCCAAAACGCCATGCGGGCTGGGCTTCAGACTGCAAGCGCGGAAGACGGAATTGTGCTCATCTCTGCGGGCAACTACGGCGGCAAGCTTGGAAAGCACCATTTTCATCTGCGAGATTTGCTTTAGTTCAGATTTCTGAACTTACCGCCAGGAAACGTCAGCAGCCGTCGAATACACTGACTGGCGGTTGCGGTGCTCGGACAAACCGAGGTCGCTGTTGTTGCGGATCAATAGATGAACAACCTTGTTGAGCTTCACAATATTTACAAAGACTACGGATCGTTCCGCGCGTTAGACGACGTGTCGATGACCATCCGTCCCGGCGTGACCGGTTTGCTGGGCCCCAATGGTGCCGGCAAGAGCACACTCATCAAAGTGTTGCTCGGCTTGGTCCGACTGACCAGCGGTAAGGGAACCGTAATGGGTCATGAACTTGGAATCGATATCATGGATATCCGCTCCAAAGTTGGCTACATGCCGGAGGACGACTGCTACCTACACGGCCTAAGTGGTGTAGAAAGCGTACAACTGGCCGCTCGACTTTCGCGAATGGAGGCGACCGAAGCCCTCCGCCGAGCCCACGAGATTCTGGACTTCTGCGGAGCAGGGCAAGAACGCTATCGCCCGGCCCACACCTACTCAACAGGCATGCGACAGAAGCTCCGCTTTGCACAAGCAATCGTTCACGACCCGCCGCTGCTAATCCTGGACGAACCAACGTCCGGCCTCGATCCAGACGAGCGAGAAGCAATGCTCAGCCGGATTCGGGTGCTAGCCAGTCGTAGCGGTAAGGCGATCCTACTGTGCACGCATATTCTTCCGGATGTTCAGCAAGTCAGCGACGACGTCATCATCATGGCCAGAGGTAAAGTCAAAGTCGCCGCCAGCCTCGAGTCTCTTAGTGTTCCACGCGACCCTGCTCAATTCGTCGACTACGTTGGTGACGGTACACCGTTGATGCGAGCAATGGAGAAACGTGGATTCACAGTGAAACCATTGGAAGGTCGAGCCGCATTCTCAATTCCTGGCGACGGCAAGGAGTCGCTTCCACAATTGTGGGAAGCGGCAAGAGAAAATTCAGCGTCGATTCGTTCCATTCAACCAGCGCGGAACTCGATAGAAGAGATCTTCCTGGAAGCAATTCGAGAGGGTGGCCATGCCAATTCATGATCTTGGCTACCGCAAGTGGCAAGGCGTTTTGACCTCGCCGTGGTCGCGTTGGTCAGTAATTACCGAAACCGGTCTGCGCCGCGTCTGGCAAAGCACATGGGTCAGAAGAATTATCTTCTTCGCCTGGCTGCCACTGCTGCTATTCGCATTAGTCTTCCTGCTCTACGAGTGGGCAGCGCGTGGTGGCATGACGCAGATGTTTATTCTGGACTTCTTTGGCCAGTTCGACTTCGCCTCGAATCTTCGAGGGATACGACCAGGCCCAGACGCCAATGCTGCACTTAAAGAACTCAGACATGACGTCTGGTTAAGAGTGCTTCTAGCCTACTTCCGCTACCCGCAAGGCATCGCCTTGGTACTTCTAATCGGCTTGATTGCTCCGCGCTTGATTTCAGAAGACGTCAGCTCGCGAGCCTTCCTCTTCTACTTCTCAAGGCCGCTCAAACGATTCGAGTACATCCTTGGGAAGTCCGCAACGGTCTGGGTTTTTCTGTCGGCGATCACCACGTTGCCGGCCTTGTTCATGTACCTGATGGCAATCGCTCTATCGGCTTCGCCCCAGGTCGCCCTCGACACATGGGATATCCCGTTGCGAATACTCGGAGCCTCGTTTGTCGTCATCATTCCGGCGAGTGCGATCTCACTTTGCTTTTCTTCTTTAACTCGCGACAGTCGCTACGCAGGATTTGCCTGGTTTGCACTTTGGACCATGGGAATCGTCAGCTGGGGCTTTGTTGGCATTTGGCGACTATCTCAGGAAAGTGACAACGAGGCCATTTGGGGTGATGGGCTGCACCGGTTCGAGGAGTACTTTTCAATCCATCACATTTTCGGGGCCGTCCAGCGATGGGTTTTCGGCCTTGAGTCGCTTTGGGACGTCAAAGGTTTTGTTCTGATACTCGGACTCGCCACCTTGTTCTCAATCGTCATTCTGTTTCGACGCGTCTCTTCACCGATGCGAGCATAGGAGCAGATTGTGCTAATCGAATTACGACGGGTCACACGACTCTACGGCACCGTCCTCGGTGTAAACGACATTGACCTAAGCCTCCCGCCGGGAGCCTACGGACTGCTCGGCCCGAATGGGTCGGGGAAGACCACTTTGCTGAATCTCCTTGTTGGGCAGCTATCGCCAACGATGGGCGAAGTCAAAGTCTTCGGCTTGAACCCGAGGAACAGCGCAGAGCTTATGCACAAGCTTTCGTACTGTCCGAGTAGCGAAGGCCTCTATGCCAACGTCACAAGCTACAAATGGGTTTGCTACCTAAACGAACTACGAGGCTATTCTCGATCCGATTCAAAAGATCGTGCTCAGCATTGGCTGGAGGTTGTTGGACTCAAGGATGCGATGCATCGGCAGATCTCCGGCTACTCCCGTGGCATGCGCCAACGAACCAAACTTGCTCAAGCACTATCTCACGACGCTGACTTTATCATTCTCGACGAACCGTTCGCCGGCCTCGACCCTGTCGGTCGGCACGAGATGACCGAACTGCTTCGCAAGCGGGTCCAGGATGGAACCAGCGTTCTGTTCGCCAGCCACGTCCTACACGACGTAGAGTCCTTGACTTCGCAGTTCCTGCTCATCCGTGGCGGTCGTGTACTTGCCTCAGGGAACAAAGATGAGATCTACGAATTGATGGTGGATATCCCGAGCGAGATTGAGATCGAATGCGATCGGCCTCGAGAACTTGCCGCCGCTCTCGTGGGGGAATCATCGATCGAGCGAGTGTCCGTCAAGAATAGAGTCGTCTCCGCATCAACAAGCAGCGCGGCTTCCCTGGCAGCTGCACTACCCGAGTTGTGCATGCAAGCCGGTGTCCACGTGACTCGGATGGAATCCGGCAGCACCTCATTGCAGGAGCTGTTTACCTCGCTCATGAAGATTCACCGAGGTGAACTATGATTAGCCCTCGCAGCATCGCGTCCGTCTTTCGTTTCGAGATGCGACAAGCAGCCACAATCCCACGCATGGCTTGGTGGCTGGCACTAGCATTGTTCCCGGTCTTCTTGACGACACTCCTGCAGTGGGCCGACAGCAAGCTTTCCAGCGAGCAAGGCCCCGAGATTCAGGTCGTGCGGATTGATGTACTTGAGTTCTCGTCCGGCGGCACGCCAACAATTGAAGTCGATGGGAAACGCCTTTCTGGCGTTTCAGCGAACGCTCATATCATCGATCAGGGCGAAAGTGACATGAAGCGCAAGCTGAGTGACGCTGCCAGCATGATCTTTAGACAGTCGACCCAAAATATCGACCTCGGAGGTCCCGAAGAAGGCCCCGGCAGACGGGAAGGACGTGGGCGACCATGGCGTCCCTCTGAACCCAAGACCAAGCCGATTCTGCTCGTACAGTACCCCAGCGACATGAGTGCTGACGATGAGAGACTGAAGAAGGCGGAGGAAGTCTTCGAAGACGCGTTTGCTCGTGTCGTCTATTTCAGTGCCGACGAACCAGCGCCGAATTTGCAGCCGCCATCAAGGCGTTCACTCTTCTGGGGCGCTGGGTTGTACATACTGCTGCCGTCCGTTGTAGCGATGCTTAGCACGTTTCTCTGGGCAGCTCCGTCTATCGCGAGTGAACTGGAAGGACGTAGCTGGGCCTATATCGCGACCAGGCCACATGGGCCAATCAGCGTCCTTCTTGGAAAGTACTTGATCGGCGTGGTCTGGGGCATCAGCGCCGCAATGACCGGACTGACGCTGTCGCTTCTTATCGCCAACGTCGAACCGGAAGGTTACTTCTACCTGTTCCGGCCACTCTGTATTCTCATCCTTCTCGCGTGTCCTGCATACGGTGCAGTCTTCACACTCATCGGCGCAATCGCGCCCCGTCGAGCGATGGTTGTGTCAGTTGCTTACGCGTTGACGATTGAGGGCATGATTAGCATTCTGCCAGTGCTCGGAACACCGGCGCTCATTAGCCGTCTTTCAATTCAATACCCGCTGCGATCGATGATGGTCCGGTGGCTCAGATTGGATGACGTGCCTGAGAATTTCAGCCCACTCACTCAACTGGCTGTATCAGAGTCCACCTTATTCATCGACGTGCTTAGCATTGTTCTCATCACAGCCGCTGCACTAGGTGCCGCCGTATTTGCGATGCAAACACAAGAACTGACGCAGGCGGACGAATCCGACTCGTAGACGATGTAACCGATGTGCCGACTACTTCAAACTGATCTTCAGGCCGTCGGCCTTCATTTGAAGAAGCGCTTCGGCGTTGCCGATCGCATCATCCACTGGGTGGTGTGTGTGCTTCGTCTTCCGGAGATGTTTGAAGTTCTGGAAGACATCGCCAACCAGTCCCTTGTAAAGCGAACCAAGGTTCGTGGAACTGTGACCGAATGGATTTTCGCCACAGAAGTGGTGGAAGTACCAGTTGATGAACTGCCAATCGAAGCCGTTGTTGTCTGAAATGAACTGCGGTCGACCGTCGGTATTCTCTCGAACCCATTGAGCAAATTTCGTCATCACTTCGGCTGGGTCGTTGAAGGCCAGAACATCTTCTCTTGAAAAACCACTGACTGCCAAAGCTTCGGGCACACAGTTGTCAGAGATTGGAGAGAGCTGCCCGTAGAAGGATCGAGACAGGCCTTCCTCGACCACGACCGCCCCGAAACACACCATCGAATAGTCGCCCGGTATCGGGCCGTCCGATTCGATGTCAACCATGAAGTAGCTCATAAACGCACGGCCTTTCGCTTCTATCAAAGGAGTACAGGACACAGCGGTTGGCTACATGGTTCGCATTAGTTGCTCTCGCTGAATCAATCAGCCAAATAACTGCTTGATTGGGTTGCCTCGATCAGTCACCGGAACCGGGCGGTCGCCGTCGTAGAGATTCTTGGCGTAGTCAATCTGCAACGCCGCGCAGATCGTGGCGAAGAATTCCGGCACGCTGACTGGGTCCTTAACGACCTTCTTCGATAGTTCGTCTGTTTGGCCAAAAGCACCGCAGTGTTTGAGACCACCTCCGGCCAGCACACAGGAGAAAGCTCTTCCCTGATGCCCACGACCACCGCCACTATCAAACTCAGGAGGTCTACCGAATTCCGTCGTGATGACGATCAACGTCTTGTCGAGAATCCTCTTCTTGCGAAGATCCTTAATCAGTGTTCCAACCGCAGTGTCAAGTTCTCGAATCAACTTGTGCTGATTCAGAATGCCTTCGTTGTGTACGTCCCAACCGGCACCGTTTAGGAAGTTTAGATTGTGGCTGACTTCGACGAATCTCACACCCCGCTCAACAAGCCGGCGACTTAACAAACACCGCTGACCAAATTCGCCGCCGTAGCTATTTCGAAGCGAAGCCGGTTCTCGGTCCAACTCAAACACGCTGCCGAATTCAGGGCCGCTAAGCTGCAGGCTTTGCTCGATTGCAGCGTCGTAATCTTTGAGCCTTTCGTCGGCCGACGCCTTGCCCGACTTTCGCAAGACCTCCAGAAACCGCTCGCGACGCTTCTGTCGATCAGGCGTAATGCCATCAGGCCGCGAAAGACCGGCCGGCCCTTTGCTGGTATCAGTGAGGTACAGGTAGCTGTTTTTTGAACCAAGAAAACCAGGCCCGCGCGTGACGTTGGGGTAGCCAATCAGCACGTACGCCGGAACGCCATGGACGGCAGCACCGCGTTGATCGGCAACGATGGAACCGATCGAAGGGTAGGTCACAGTTCCACTAATCGAGCGGCCGGTATGCATGCGGTTGGTCGCCGCAGCGTGTTCGTCGATTACTTCATGATGCACGCTGCGAATGGCCGTGACATCATCCATCACACTGGCAAGCTGCGGCAAATGCTCGCACACCTGCACGCCATCGACCACCGTATCGATTGCGTCGTAATACGAGCCAGCTTTCTTTGCCTTCGGGTCGCCCTTGCGCTTTGGATCGAACGTATCCATCTGCCCCATGCCACCGCCAAGCCAGATGGAAATGACGTGTTCAGCCTTCCCGGCAATCTTCGCCGGACGATTCTCAGACGGTCCGTCATCGCCCCCCAGTACGTTTGCGTTACAGAACGGCAAAGAAAGAAAGTGACCAGCGGCTGCTCCCGCAGCACAACCATGCAACCAGTCACGTCGATCAAGTGCTTCCATCTTCTTGCCTCCCTTATGGCAGCCAAACAAATTCGCCGTGATTGATCAGGCTCCACACCACATCTTCGTACACTTCACGCCACTTTGCGTTCAGTCGCGGATCCGGGTGTGGACCTCGTCGCACACGCCGCAACCATTCGAGCTGAACTTCGTTCGCTTCGGGTTGCAGATGATTCGTCCATGTCGATTGTGGCAGTGGCGAATCGGGTGCAGGCCAACTCACCATACTGCTCTCGACGCTACGGTTGCTAAAACCTCGCGACAATGCCGCTGAGAATCGATCTCTTTCAGCCGCGTTTGGTTCTCGAGAGAGGAACCTAATAAACAGCTGCGAAACCAGTTGCTCCGGACTCTCCGCTTGAATCGCCAGTTCGGCAAGGTCACTACGAACCGCTGCCCGCGAGAGCGACATCGTCAGGTCACCGTTCGCAAGGATACCGGGCTGTAAGATGTTAGGGTTTGTCTCTCGTTCGAACACTGGTTTTTGCCGAGTGCCCGTCCAGCCGAAAGCCTCAAGAACATCAACAACCGATTGGGCTCGCGGCATCGACAAACTTGGCCGGTCGCGCTCGTTGTTCAGCCCGGCAAACATCCAGGCTCGTTTTGGCACACCCAAAGTCAGGCGTTTTACCATCGTGTGTGAGTTGTCGTGAACGAAGGTCAGTTCTTCGACGTCCATCTCGCGACCCGATGCCGTAAACAGAGCATCAACGACTTGTTCTGCAGACAACCGCCGCCGATCTGGTGCGACGAAGAACCTTTGTTCGGGTGTCGCTTGCTTGTTTCTGCCCGTGGCCGATCGGGAATAAATGTCTGACAACAAGATTCGTCGCAACACATACTTCAGATCGTAGTCGTGGCCGATCAAGTCGTTCGCCAAAGCGTCCAGCAGTTTTGGATGACTCGCCTGCTTGCCTTCCCAGTCATGAACCGGTTCGACCAGCCCCGCACCAATCAAACGCTTCCACAGATGATTGACGAGAACCTTTGCGAATCTCGAATTCCGAGGAGAGGTAATCAGCGCTGCAAGCCTCTCACGGGAATCGCGTGGATTCTGGAGGATTTCGCTTACATCATCATGGGCCAAAGACGTGGTTGCTTCGAATGGCCACTGCGGCTTGACTGCTTCACCCAGCGGCAAGGATACGCGAATGAGCGGCTCGCGACTGTGTTCCTCAAAGAATTCATCCGGAACACGACTACTTGCTGGAGGCGTGATTGGCTTGCGAGCCAGCATGGCAGCGATGTTGTAGAGATCTTCCTGCGTCGTACTGTGATAGGGCGAGTCATGACATCGAGCGCATTGGGTTTCGATCCCGAGGAATGCCGCTGACAAAATGTGAGCTTTGGCCGCCAGCGGAGCGTCGTTTTCTCCAGCCACCTGAAAACCAGAGCTCCCACCGTAACCAACGTCGCCTCGCATCATGATTAACTCGGTGACCATCCGATCAACCGGCTTATTGTCTCGCAGCGAGTCGTACAAGAACCACCGGAAGGGGCCAGTGCTTCCGAGCGACGTGTTCAACAGAGTCGGATTCTCAGCGAGAACATCGAGCCAAAAGCTCACCCAGTGATCGGCGTATCGAACATCATGCAAAAGCTCATCCACAAGCGATTCCCGCGATTGCTTTTGAGCAACCGTGAATTCATCGAACGTGGGAGGAACCCCAACGGTATCGAAGTAGACCCGGCGAATCCACGAGACGTGATCGATCCTTTTTGGTTTCGAAGTCTCCTCCTCAGTAAGAGACACTGCTGGCCACGGAGCTCCATCGGTCACCCACTGTTCGAGAATCTCGATTTGTGCGCTCGACAACCCTTCGTCTGTGGGCGGCATGTCGTCGTGAATGCGAGCCACCAATGCGCTCTCGGCCGGCTTCCCCGGCACGACCGCAGCGATACCCGAATCGCCACTGAGTAGTGCCGATTCTCTTCTAGTGAGACGCAATCCACCCTGAGCCTTGTCCCCATGGCATCGAAAACACTGCTCGCGGAGCAAAGGGA
>JBGCDN010000895.1:0-4439 GCA_045105495.1 Planctomycetaceae bacterium | reverse complement strand
TCTGAACGCCGGACCGGGGAAGAATCTTAGTATCAAAGGAACGGACGGGACCCAAGATGTTTCTGTTACCAACGGAGCTGGCCAAAAGGTAAACGTGAATCTTGGTGACGGCGACGACAGCCTTTCACTGACAAACGGTGGCGGTCGAAAGAAGTTGACAGTCAACCTTGGCGCAGGTGATGACAGTTTAAGTCTGACCAATGTGTTGGGCGGCGATCTCGTGTTCAAAGCGAACGGTGGTAGCGGAACAGATTCTTTCCTGCTGTTTCCCGGCGACAGCTCGTCCGTGAAGACCAAGGGTTTCGAGATCTTCACTTAGCGAGCGCGTTGCTCGAGGAGCTCTACGATTCTGTCCGGCAAGTCGAGCGGTGCTACTGCCCCGTCATTTCCCAGAGCACACCGCGCGTCTTGGACGGATTGATGAAGGCAGCTCGTCCGCCGTTGGGGGCGGAGTGTGGTTCGTTCGGGTTGGGTTCGAGGTCGAAGTCGGCTAGTTCTGAGATGGCTTCGTCAATGCCTTCGACTTTCCAGCAGACATGATGAAAGCCTTCGCCCCGTTCTTCGAGATGTTTCGTTAGTGGGTGATCGTCGGTGAGCGGCTGGACAAGTTGTAGCCGGACGTTGCCCATGTCGAGATGAGTCAACCGGACGCCAGCAGATTCGATGACTTCGCTGAACAGTACTGGCAACTTTATTTGGTCGCGGTAGAAGGTAAGAGCGTCGTCAGTGTTTCTGACAACAACGGCTATGTGATCGACTTCTCGAAACATGGTGAGGGTCCGTGGCTGAAACGTTGGTTGTGTTGCGTTAGTATCTGTCCCAACGAACGATGGGACAACGAATGAAGATAGTTCTACTACCCGGAGACGGCATTGGGCCCGAAGTGACGGCAGCAGCAGTGAGAGTGCTTCAGGCGGCCGCTAAACAGTTTCAAATCGAACTGCACCTGCAAGAACAGCAGGTTGGTGCTGGTGCGTATTTGGATTGTGGAAACCCGCTTCCTGATGAAGCCTTTGCAGCCTGTGAAGAAGCCGACGCTGTGCTGCTGGGAGCGATGGGATTGCCGTCAGTTCGGTGGCCGGATGGCCGCGAGATGACGCCGCAGATTGATCTTCGCGAACGGTTGGATCTATACGAAGGGCTCCGGCCAATTCGGCTCTACGCAGAATCCGATTCGCCGTTGAAAACGTATGGAGCTGGTGACATTGACTTCCTTCTGGTTCGAGAGAACACGGAAGGTTTGTTCGCGGCTCGGAAGGACAGCAGCACCACCGCAGACGAAGCCCGAGACATTATGCGGATCACTCGTGATGGCTCACGTCGGATTTTCGAGTCGGCGTTTAAGGCGGCGATGCTACGGCGTAAGAAGGTGACATTGGTTGATAAGGCAAACGTGCTGCCGTCGATGGTGTTCTTTCGATCTGTTTTTGAGGAAGTTGCTGCCGACTACCCCGAAGTTGAAACGGAATGCGTTTACGTTGACGCCGCGGCGTTGTTCCTTGTGCAGCGTCCCGAATCGTTTGATGTAATCGTCACTGAAAATATGTTCGGAGACATCCTGTCCGATCTTGCGGCTGGTCTGGTTGGTGGAATGGGAATGGCTCCGTCAGCCGATATTGGCGAACGATGTGCGGTGTTTCAGCCCGCGCATGGTACGGCTCCTGATATTGCTGATCAGGGCAAAGCGAATCCGATCGCGACGATTCTGTCTGCCGCGATGATGGTTGATTGGCTTGGTCAGTCGGATTGTGCGAACGCCATAGAGACTGCGGTGGCGAACGCGTTGAAAGATACTTCGTTGCGGACCGGAGACATGGGTGGAACCGCGACAACAGATGAAATGACCAACGCCGTTCTGTCCCAGCTGGAGTTGGTCTGATGAAGATTATTGATTTGACTCACCCGGTGGCTCACGGTGACCCCGGAGTCCAGTTCGAGTCCGCGCGACGTCTTGAGAGTGACGGGTGGAATGCCAAGACGTTCCGTTTGTATTCGCATTCCGGCACGCACATGGATGCGCCGTACCACTTCTTGAAAGATGGGCGAACGCTTGAGTCGTTGGATCTGGCTCGGTGTGTCGGACGGTGTTGGAACATCGACCTTTCTCCAGCAGAGCCTCGACAACTCATCACGGCATCGGATCTGAATAGCCGGGCTTCGAAGGTGGAGGCGGGTGATCGAATTGTGCTGCAGACGAATTGGAGCGAACGACGTCGCACGCCTGCGTACAGAGATGAACTACCGCGGCTGTCGCCTGATGCCGCGAAGTGGATTGTGGATCGGGGTGTTGTGTTTGTTGGCGTCGAACCGCCTTCAGTAGCTGATGTGAACAATTTGCCCGAAGTCACTGAGGTGCATGAGATTCTGCTGTCGGCGGAAGTGGTGATTGCGGAATGTCTGACGAATCTTGATCAGCTGCCGACGACGGAACCGTTCACACTGGTTGCCTTGCCGTTGAAGATCCGAGGCGGAGATGGTTCACCGGCTCGAGTGATAGCGATGTTGGACGAATGAGCGGCGCTCCAAATTCAGATCTCAAAATCGTGGTTCTGGACGACGATCCGACCGGAACGCAGTCGGTTCATGACACGACTGTGCTGCTGCAATGGGATGTCGATCTCATCGCGGATGAACTGCGTCGATCAGATGCGGTCTTTTATCTCCTGACAAACTCTCGGGCGTTGGTGGAAAGTGAAGCGGTATCGCTTGCAGCTCGCACGGGTCGTCAAATTCAGGAAGCGTCAAAGAAGGCCGGGGTGGCGGTCTTGGTTGTATCGAGAAGCGATTCGACGTTGCGGGGACACTACCCTGCCGAAGTCGATGCACTTGCTGCAGCTTTGGGCGACCGGTCTACGCCACAGCTGTTGGTGCCGGCATTTATTGACGGAGGTCGAGTTACCGTCGATGGCGAACATTGTATTCGCGATTCGAATGGCGAACTGACTCGTGTTTGTGACACAGAATTTGCTCGCGATGCGACTTTCGGTTTCACAACGTCGTTCATGCCAGACTACGTTCAGGAAAAAACACAAGGGGCCGTCTCAAGCCATGACGTGATCGGAGTTCCAGCCGGGGCTCAGGTTCTCCCAAAGCTGGAGGCGGGCACCGTTGCTTATGCCAACGCCGGCACGCAGACACATCTCGAAGATTTGTCGCGAGCGATTCTGACGGCTATTGGAAACGGACAAGAGTTGCTGATTCGGTCGGCCGCATCGTTGGTTCCGTGTCTGGCAGGCATGTCCACGGTGCCGTTCTGGGAACCGTCAGAAAGATCCTCAGATTGTGGCGGACTCGTGGTGGTAGGTTCCTACGTCCAAAAGTCGACTCAGCAACTCAGCCGGTTGCGGGATGAGATGCCGGAAGCGTGCTACGTGGAGTTGGATGTGGATCGGGTTCTCAATGAAGAACACGGTGCTTTGGTAGACGAAGTGAGCGACCAGCTATCTGAGTCCATGACGAACGGTGAGCTTGCCGTCTTGTTTACGGCCCGCGACCTTGTGTCTGACCCCAACCCAGACCGCGCGAGGAGTATTGGGCAGAAGGTGGCCAGTGTCTTGAACGAGTGCGTGCGTTCGACAATACAGAAAGTCACGCCTGCGTTTGTGCTTGGAAAAGGTGGGATTACTTCCAGCGATTTGGCCGGTGTCTCACTTGGTTGCCGCCGAGCGAGAGTCTTGGGGCAGGTTGTCCCCGGAGTTTCTGTGTGGGAGCTGGATTCGCTTCCTGGCGTGCCGTATGTGGTGTTTCCCGGCAATGTTGGTGATCAGCACGAACTGCTGAACGTTGTGTCGAAGCTTGTCTGATTGGCGTCTGCTGACGAGAGTGAATTCATGAGTCGAAACTTAAGATGTGTCACCGTCGGGGCCGGGTACTTTGCTCAGTTTCAATACGACGCATGGAACCGGATGCCAAACGTTTCGGTTGCGGCAGTCTGCAATCGATCTGTGGAGAAGGCGAACGCTGTTGCGGCTGAATTCAATATTCCTGCCGTCTACGGATACGATCAGTTCGGCGAAATGCTGGATCGTGAGCAGCCTGATTTTATTGATGTCATTACGCCGCCAAATACGCACTTCGAAGTGTGTCAGCAGGCGATTGAACGTGGAGTTTCCATCGTCTGCCAGAAGCCACTCGCCCCGACGTGGGACGAAACGCTACAGCTGGCAAAGCTGGTTTCCGAATCCAGTGTAAGGTTCATGGTTCATGAGAACTGGCGGTGGCAGCCTTGGTACCGAGAGATCAAAACGTTGCTGACGGATGGTGTCATTGGCGACCCGTGGCAGATTGCGTTTCGTTGCCGAATGGGCGACGGTTGGGGCGACGACGCTTATCTTGCCAGGCAGCCCTTCTTCAGAGACTACCCTCGATTGTTTCTATTCGAAACGGGAGTTCATTTTCTGGATACGTTCCGGTTCCTGCTGGGTGAACCAAAATCGATT
>JBGCDN010000894.1:0-2544 GCA_045105495.1 Planctomycetaceae bacterium | reverse complement strand
GAAAGAGCGCAGATCTCGCAGATCACCGTACAATTAAAGAAAACAAAGTGGGGCCGCGAAGGCTGGAAGTCAGTGGGAACCTGCAGAGTAGTAACATCGTCCCGCGCATGGAAAACGCCGCGAACAAAAAGTTGTTCGCGGCGTTGGTTAGTAGCTAGCTCTTAGGATCAAGGAATTAGCTGTCAGGATTCAGGAGTCAGTTAAGAGATGCTCCCTCCCCAACGACTCCGCTTGACTCAGTACCTCGAACCGAAGCGTTACGCCTTTGCTGCGGCGATAGCGGCTTCGTAGTTTGGATGCTCGGCAATTTCTGGAACGTACTCGACGTAAGTTAGCTTGCCTTCGCCATCAACAACAAAGATCGCGCGAGCAAGGCATCGATCCAATGCGCCGCCTTTGATGAGAACAGCGTAGTCTTCGCCGAACTTCGTGCATCGGTGAGCACTGAGTGTCTTGACGTTTTCAACGCCTTCAGCGCCGCACCAACGCTTTTGACCGAACGGAAGGTCCATGCTGACGCAGTAGACTTCAACGTTCTCAAGGGCGCCGGCGGCTTCGTTGAACTTCTTGGTTTCTTCGTGGCAAACTGGTGTGTCCAGTGATGGAACAGTCGCAATGATGCGAGTCTTCCCCGCGCCACAAGCGAGTGTGACTTCCGACAGGTCGGTAGCCTGAAGGCTAAAGTCAGGAGCAGCACCGCCGACGGCAAGATCGTTGCCAGCGACTTCGATCGCGTTACCTTTGAGTGTGATAGATGGCATTTCGAATGCTTTCGGAGATTGTAAGTAAACGGGAAGACCCGGTGTTTCCCCGTGGAAGCCGGATCATAGGCGTAGGATTCAGAGCGAGTAGTATGTGTAATTCAGTCCGGCTTGCAACCAGTGGCTTATAGCGGTCAAAACCAAGGGAATTAACGCCAAAACTGGCCGTTGGTCGCATCAATGACTCTGGCCGCTATGATCGAACCCGTCGTCGGACACTCCCGGATTGAGCCGCTAATGAGCGTCATAGAAACCCTGCACCTGACCAAGTCGTACGGTTCTCGCCGCGGCGTCGCTGACGTGAATCTCTCAGTAGAACCGGGAGAGATTTTCGGATTTCTCGGACCGAATGGAGCGGGCAAGTCGACAACCATCCGCATGCTAACTGGGTTTCTTCGAGCCTCATCCGGTCACGCCAGAGTTTTTGGACAAGACTGCTGGACAAACAGCGACGTCATCAAACGCGAGGTCGGATATGTCGCCGGCGATGTGCGTCTCTACCCATGGCTCACCACAAACCGCGCATTTCGGATCGTAAGCGAGATTCGCGGGAAAGATATCGAACCGCGCGGTAGACAGCTTGCTGAACGGTTCCGTTTGGAATGCGATCTTCCGGTTCGCAAGATGTCTCGCGGGAACCGTCAAAAAGTTGCCTTGGTTCTGGCTCTGGCTCACGATCCGAAACTGGTGATTCTCGACGAACCCACCTCGGGACTCGACCCACTGATGCAGGACACTCTGGCAGAATGCCTGCGTGAGATGGCTGAAGCGGGGAACACGGTTTTCTTTTCCAGCCACACCTTGAACGAAGTGGAAACGTTGTGTGACCGAGTCGCCATCGTTCGCAACGGAGCGATTGTTGTGGACGACAAGATTCAGAACCTCAAAGCCGTTGCACCGCGGACAGTGACGTTAACGTTTGAGAGCGAAGAAAACGCAGCCAACATCGACTGGCCAGATTTCGTCGAATTGAAGCGCCGATACAAGACCCAGTGCAACCTCGAAATTGAAGGCTCTGCCATGGAGCTGACCAAGTGGGCGAACACTCAGTCGATCACAGACATTACCATCAGTCCGCCAAGTCTTGATGCCTTGTTTCGCGGCTACTACGAAACGCAAAAGGAACTGGTCTGATGCGTGGACTACTCCGCAAGATCTTCTACGAAGTGCGCGTTCCAACACTTCTCTTTGGCCTCGGTCTGGCCATCATTATGAGCCTGCTGACGGCACTTCTGCCGAAGGTGCTTGGAGATATCGACAAGCTGTTCGGCAGCATCCCGTTCATCAAACCAATTCTGTCAGCCATGCTTGGTGTCGATCCTGGCGACGCATTCACCGGGCAACTGATGCAGGCGTTCTTGTGGGTTCATCCAACCGTGCTGGCCATCATCTGGGCTCACGAACTGATGTACTGTTCTCGCGTGCCGGCAGCAGAAATCGATCGAGGTAGCGTCGACTTTCTACTCGGCCTTCCCATCTCCAGATGGAAGCTCTACATCGCCGAAACGATTGGCTGGATGGCAACGGGGCTCATCATTCTCGGCTTCGGTTTCACAGGCCACGCCATCGCATCCAAGACGATGGAACCGGACATGCTGCCAACTCCGTTCGCAACGTTCAGCGTCATCTGCAACCTGTATTGCGTGTACCTTGCTGTTGGTTCAATCACCTTAATGTTCTCAGCCATGAGCGACCGCCGCGGCCGCGCGATCGGTGTTGTGTTTGGTTTGCTGGTCTTTTCGTTCCTCGTGAACTTTCTGTCTCAACCACTTCCCGTGATGAC
>JBGCDN010000893.1:0-6564 GCA_045105495.1 Planctomycetaceae bacterium | reverse complement strand
CCGAGTCGCGGTTTCCCCCTGAACAACCCATCGACGTACGAGGGTAACGCCCTTCCTTTCGAATCACGTGAGAACCCAAGAACTCCGAGTGTGACCAATGAGGATCCTTTCCGTCCACAGCTCAGGCGTATCTTGCGTTCAGAAGTCGGTGATCGCCAAGCGACGTTTGGCCAGCTACGACTCAACCTCAACCGATTCCTGGATGTCGAGCGACTACCGGATCGTCCTGCTGATCTGATCCGTGGCACACTGGAGTACCGACCACTTACTGTGCATATCGGGGCGACTAATTCTGACGGTTCGACCTCACTCCCAACGCTACAAAACAATGTTGTTACCAAAGGTCCGTTCCCACCACGAGTCGATCAAAATGGTAATGGTTCACTCATTGATGAGATTGAATACTGGGCCCGGCGTGATCGCCAAAAGATGGCTAGAGATATCTACGTCTTACTGTACACGCTTGGTGGTGGTAACGACGCGGTTAACTACACGTCCAGTAATCTAACCGTCACCCCTGACGCCGTACCGGGGCGACCGCCAATCTCAGCGACCTATCGTTTCTACACGCAGGAACAACTTCGCCAGATGGCACAGTTCGCTGTCAACGTTGTTGACGCACTTGACCGCGACAACGTTGCGACTCGGTTCGAGTACGAGAAGAATCGTGGCGACACCATTAATGCGAACGAGGGCTCAGTCCCCCGGACAGGCTGGAACACCCACCACCACATCCGAACACCAGCCTTGGTCAACGGCGATCCAGTCGTAGTGACTGACGACGGCTTTGCCCCATGGGCGCCAAGTGCCGCAAGAGCGACCGGGCTGGCTGGTGGCTACGACGGCAACTTCGCCGAAGACAGTGCCGAACGAGGCGTAGTCTACGGCGTTGAGAAGCAGGAACTCGCATTCTCTGAAGTCCTGGCAATCTTCCAGAACAGGTTAATGGGAGATAATCCATCAACCCTGTACGACGACGAAAATGAAAGACACGGCTACCTACACGTTGAGCTGCAAAACCTTACCAATCAACCAGTTGCCGTTGCCACAGATCGAAGCCTGACAGCGGATACTGCGATCTACCGAATACGGTCTTTCAACAACGCAATCGATCCGGGAGCAGTACTGGAAGAGAACCAGCGAAAGATCGCGTTGTTACGCGACGCTCCAGATGTTGAACCTGGCGATCAATACACCATTGCTACTTCTTCAGGTAACGATCTCGAAGCTCTTAGCGGTCAACATCGCCCCAGTGACTTCTTTGTCGACACAAGCTTAAGCGGTTCATTCGAGCGGATATCACCAGCCTTAATTGGTGGCGAACCGATGCAGACCACACCTGCAAACGCCATCGCACCGCGAGCAGATATCGATCTGGTTCATGCGAGAGACCGCATGGGCAATCTTGTATTCAGTGTGAATGGAAACGCTCCGGGAGGAGATACAGAAGGCGAGTTCATGTCATACTCGCCGCCCGGGGCTCCTGCTGGATCTGCCATGTTCGACCCGTTGGGAAGTGACTCGGCTACCCAGGATGCACACGTGCTTGTTTTGGAACGCCGGGCTAACCCACATATGCCGGAATTGCCACTTAGCGAAAACCCCTGGGTCGAAGTTGATCGAACTTATGCCTTCTTCCAGGAGTTTCAACTCGCTGACGCAGGCACGCCACCAACGCCCGCCGCTCTGAATGCATTATTCTCGCAGCGGAGAGTAAATGCACTCGAAGCCGCTACTCTGCCGGGCAATTCACCATCAGCTTCTGCCCCACCACGTCGAAACACAATTGGTGCACCAAACGGTGGCTTCGTCGCGTTCGCTCAGCCACACTACGATCGCGATTTTTCTTCACTCGGTGAACTACTACATATCCCACTAGTTGGGCCGGGATCAATCACCAGTCGCTTGAGAGATTCTCTAAGAGTCCCAAGTGCGAATACCGCAAACGATCAGGTCGAATTTTCCGCCATAGATCAAGGGTGGGCAACGACTCCTGGGATCCAGGATCACTCCACTGCACCGCTCAATCCATGGATCAAGCCTGCGGCTCGTGATGCCCAGCTTGGGCAAGGGCTTATGTCAGGAGCGAATGCAAAGTTCCTACTAGCTGATTTCCCTAACACTGTAGATGGAACTGGCTACACGCCTCCTCCAGGTCTTTCCCCACAAGATCTCGACAACCGCTGGTACATGCTGTTTGCTGCTCTTGAAGTTCCCACACGAGCCCACCGGCAGTTTGGAAACCCCATCCTAAACGTGACTCGTAAACCGGGGGTCATTAACCTCAATACAATTCGCCATCCAGAAGTACTTCAGGCTCTTCTTGACGATCCATTAGTGACTGGCTTGGACCTCACTGCCCCGGACGGACTCCCTGGTGGAGTACTTGAAGAGAACCCACCGGGTTCACCTGTCCTCGATACAGCCCCTCTCCAGGATATTGTCGGAGGAGAAGCAGCCCGAGACTGGATGCAGCAGTTAATCGCAGCTCGCGATGGTCAGTTCACACCTCCGTCCGGTGCTCACACGCTCTTCATTCCTGGCCTCCCCGGCTCACGACCTTTCACACCATTCGGCAGAATGGCTGGCAACGACTTCTCGTTGCATCAGGGCCCTCACCCAGATTCCAATACCCCGCAAACGACTAACTTTCTTAGCCGGACTACGGCCAGCCAGACATCCATCGATCAAAACAACACACTGTTGCGAGCATTGATGGAAAGGGACGTCGTGGATGCGAATACAGACGGAGTCGATGACGACAACAGTGCTCGGCGTTTGTTTGAAGTCGGAAATGCTGGCGACTTCACAGGTCCTGGCGTTAGTACCAGCGGGGTCCTGATGACACCACAAACGCGGCATCGCCTGCTTTCCAAAGTTCTAAACAACTCAACAACAAGCAGTAACACCTTTGTCATTCACATGACGATTGGCTTGTTTGAAGTCTACGAAGATCCTACCACTGGAGCGGTGCGGATCGGTGGCCAATACGACCAGGATCAGGACTCAACGACTCCAATCGAAAACAACCACAAACGGGCCGTTTTCGTGGTTGATCGGTCCGAACTCTTGGAAGCATTCGATGCTGGTAGTGGCCAGCTGGACTACCGTCGCCTCATCAAACATCAGGCGACCCTGCAGTAATGATCTCTATGACGCACCGCAAAGTGTTGCATTTTGCTGCAGCGGATTTGCCCAAATCTGTCGGTTATGCGATTTTCAACGCTTTCTAAGACGCCATTCCTCAATGGTTTATCGTTTTCAACGTTTGGAATACTGTTTGCTAAGAGAGACTAAGCTGGGCAGGGATGCTGTAAATCACCAGAAAATGCCCAACGGGGCAATCAGGTTCCAATAAACTACACCGTACAATTCTTGCTCGATTTTCTTCGGAGTACCTCATGATTCGACGCCCGAACAGCCAGCAGCAAAAACGCCGCGGCTTCACACTCATCGAACTGTTGGTGGTTATTTCCATCATCGCCGTTCTGATGTCACTCATTCTCCCAGCTATCCAAAACGCTCGTGAAGCTGGCCGCCGAACCCAGTGCTTGAACAACCTCAAGAACCTCGGCCTGGCGATGCACAACTACGGCACAACAAACCGTGGGCGACTGCCTTCCTACGGCTACTTCGCCTACACCGGCTCTGGAGTAGCGACAGAAGGCCGCAGTTGGGTTGTCGAATTGCTACCGTATCTGGATCAGCAGTCGATCTCCGATCGTTGGGAAAAGACCCTACCGTGGACCGATACAACCACGTTCTTCCCCGGCACCCAAGACACCAACGGCGACCTTGCAACTACAACTTATATCCCTGTCCTCGCCTGTCCCGATGATGCAAGTGCACATCAGATTAATGGCGGACTGACTTACGTTGTTAACGCTGGTTTCGGTGACAACATCACGCAGTTTGACTTTAGCGTTCCACAAGGTCACAACTTTAACCTGGTCGCATTTGACTTTAGTGGCTCAGTATCACCGCCGGCTACTCCAGACGGAGTGACAGCAGTCATGGGCGACCGAAGAGATCAGGGAATCACGCGCGATACCGGTATGTTTTGGGCTGATGTCTCAGACTCGACAGCGTCTGGCTATGCCACTACGAACAGGAGCCAAACGCTCGATACGATTTACGACGGTGCTGCTAACACAATTATGCTAACCGAGAATCTAAATGCTGGGGTAACTTCCTGGGCAAATCCGGATGCAAAGAGCTGCACGTTTTACTTCCCGTTTGACACACCTGCACCAGGCGGCTCCACACTTCTGGCACCGGCCCTCAACCCTACACTACCGACTCACTACCAGATGCCATTCATCAACGACAACAAGGCCGGTCCTGAAGGTGACTCACCGTTTCCTTCATCCTTCCACCCAGGCGGCGTTAACTACTGTAACGCTGAAGGTGGAGCGAAGTTCCTCGCTGAAGACATCAACCGCAACGTCTATGTCCAGCTAATTACCCCGGCTGGAACCAAACTTCTCGGTGCTGGTATGCTTCCGGCCGAAGCCCCACTAAAGGGTGAGTTCTAAGAGACGTTACCGATTCCAATCGGGCAAGAATCAGGGGTGTTCGCTTCATGGCGAACACCCCTTTTCTTTTGGCCTCCGGACATTGACGCCCAATTGTCTTAGGGACCGCGTGTTGGTTCCACAAAGTCACTCGCAGTGGATGAGGCAACGAATCCCAGCGCGTCAATGAGTTCTCTGCATGGCGAAGCGAGCGGTCCCAGTGGTGGACTGAAACCTTGACTCGCCACTCAAACACCGTGGCCACGCTGCGTTGCCGGTGAAACCGGTTTGGGCGAGGCGTTGGATCGGCGGAGCGATCCACGACTATCTTCTCTGGCATCGTCGTTGGCTCGGCCATTGTGGTCGTAGAAGATTCGCAGCCAACCAGATAGGCTTGGCTGTGCGGTTTGGTTCTCTTCTCACCAGAACTGCCGTCACGCGAACCAGACGTCCCGTCAACAAGCCACGCGAACCGAGGTCCATCATGTACCGCGCGTTTCCTGCCGTTGTTTTTCTTTTCGCCTTCGGAGTCACGATGACCGGTCACGGACAGGAACCTTACAAGCTGCCGCCGCAGGAAGTCGTCGATATTATCGATGCGAAACCGGACCCGGGAATTAGCCTCAGTCCCGACACAAACTGGATGCTACTTATCGAACGCACGGCTATGCCGTCGATCGAAGACGTCGCCCGGCGCATGCTGCGGCTCGGTGGAATGCGGATTGACCCGGCCGGCAACTGTCAGTTTCAAACACGCTTCAACGCGGGACTCAGTATCCGCCGACGCGACGAAGAAGCGTCTGTCACGATCCCACTTCCGGACGGTGGAAAACTGCTTGGCACCACGTGGGCTCACGATTCGAAGTCGTTCGCGTTTACCGTCGTGACCGATTCTGGCATGCAGCTGTGGGTTGCATCTCCAGAGAGCCCTGGCAAACCAACGTTGCTGTGCGACCGCATGTCGGGAGTGCTGGGCGGAGTTTCCTGGTTCCCCGATGCGAAACGCGTTCTCATCCGATCTGTCCCAAAGACTCGGGGGGAAGAACCGTCACCGCCGAAGGCTCCCATCGGCCCCAACATTCAAGAATCGTCCGGTAACACGTCTCCCACGCGAACATACCAGGACCTGCTGCAAAGCCCTTACGACGAAGCGTTGTTCGAACATTACACCGTCGGGCAGCTCATGATTATCGATCTCGATGGAACGCAACACCCGATCGGCGAACCCGGCATTTACGCTGGTGTTTCGATCTCGCCGAATGGCCAGCACCTCATGGTCACACGAATCAAGAAACCATTTTCGTATCTGCTGACGTATCGTTCCTTCCCACAGTCCATTGAAGTCTGGAACCTCAAGGGAGAACGCGAACACGTTGTGGCTGACATCCCGATGGCAGAAAACATTCCCATTCAGGGAGTCCGCACTGGCCGACGCAGTGTGCGATGGAAAACCGGCGAGGATGCCACTCTTGTTTGGCTGGAAGCACTGGACGGAGGCGACCCCGGCAAAGAAGCCACGCACCGCGACAAACTCATGACACAAGCCGCCCCGTTTGATGCGGAACCAACCGAACTGCTACGCACCGAACACCGATCCGTCGGCGTATCGTACTTCAAAGAAAAGTCGTGGCTGGCGTCTACCGAATACGATCGTGACCGTCGCTGGGTTCGAACCTTACTGCACGACTTCAGCAAACCGGATGCGGAACCACGAGTTCTGGTCGATCGGAGCATCCGCGACCGCTACGGCGACCCTGGCACAATGCTGGGTGTTCCCGATGCCACTGGTCGCATGGTGGCTCGGCAGGACGGCAACTGGATTTATCGTGCCGGTACTGGTGCATCGCCGGAAGGCAACCTGCCGTTCCTTGATCGTCAAGACATCACCACGCTGAAGACTGAACGCCTATGGCGATGTGAAAAGGGTGCATCAGAAAGCGTTGTGGCGATCGTCGAAAGTTCGCTCAACACAAAACCGCTCGTCATTACCGCTCGCGAGACTCCGTCTGAACCAGACAACTTCTTCCTCAAGAATCTGGACACAGACAAC
>JBGCDN010000892.1:0-3047 GCA_045105495.1 Planctomycetaceae bacterium | reverse complement strand
GCGCTGACGAAGGTTTCCGGGTCGAAAGCATCGCTGCGATAGACGCCCTGAAAACCGTTGGCAACACAAAGTGCGAATACTTCCAGGGCATCCGAATTCTCGAGAGATCGAGCCTCCGCAGCGTTCTCAAAGAACCGCCAGGCTCGGCTACGTGTTCCGTAGAGTTCCAATTCCAGCGGTGTGTTTTGCCACTCCTTTGCGAACTTCCAATTCGCGTTGACCAGCACCTCGTCAATCCAGAACACGATCGCACTCTTCGCCAAATTGTGCGCTTCTTCATCGTGACCACGTACGTTGAACGAACCAACCAGTTGCTTAATTCGCGGACGAATAGCGGCTGGCGGTGGTGCTTCGCCACCAGACGACTCAATTTTCTCCAGCACGCTTAGAACGTACAGAATCGGTGGCGCGACTTTGTGAAGGAACCGTTCATTCATGTTTTAGCACAAACAAATCGAGGCCAAGGCTGTTGAGATTCCCTGCTTCATCCACAACGGTGATTGTTCTCTCTGGAGTCGTTGTGTCGTGCAAGAAGCGGTCATTGACCTTCACGGCAAGTGATCGGGACATCGCCAGTTGTTGCCAGTACGGACCGGTGTTCTCAATCCGAAAGTAGGTCATGGACTTCAGAGTTGGCAGCGTCGACTGCCTTTCGACGCGTTGGATGCCTAAGCCAGATTCGCCGTTTTGATAAATCTGATCGATTGAGTGACCACTGCCAAGTTTCCAGTCCAAGTGCTTCTCGGCAAACAGTCGCTCCAGATCTGCTGCTGGCAGGTCACTCTGGATGCCAATGAAGAACTCATAGCCTTCGCCCAGCCAGTCTTCCTCAACTCCCACTTCAAGGCACGTTGCCGTTGGAACGAAAGGGAACCGAAGCACCTGGCTGCTGACGCCGTTGGACTGAAAGATCGATTCGATTTCCAGTTTCACTGCGTTAAAGACATCGTACAGATTGTCGTGGTCGTACCCTGGGAGAGTTGGCGGTTCCCAGTCGGGTCGAAAGATGGAAAGCTGCCCAACGGTTCGGCACAGTTCTGTGAAAGCTTTGAACGGATGCAGGCCTTGCGACTGAAACAGTTGAACCAACAGCGGATACACCGAATTCACAGTGTGCAACTGCAGGATTGATCGTTGAACCTGAGGCTGCGTCGATTCCTGCCAGCCGCCGAGTGTCTTCAACGATTGAGCTTGTGTCTTGATGAAAGAACCAAGTTGCGAACACACCGCAAGCAGTAGATTTTGTTGAAGTGCCGGGAACGCATTCACTGCTAGTACTGGAGGAATGAACTGCGTATCCAGTTCCGGAACCGCGCCAGGTTGGAGCGATCGACGCAGGCGAAACAGCGGCAGGCTTTCGAAGCCGCCGGGTGCCTCAAGCGTAGGTTGGGCACTGAGATGGACGTTGAGCTGTTGGGTTTCGATCTCTCGGCTGTTTCCGCCGGAGTTCATTTCTTCGAGTGTTTCGCGTGTTGTCAAATATCGAACAACTTCGCTCCGATGCCCGTTTAGCTTTTGAGCGTTGGGGCGTCCGGGGACAACATTCGGCAATCGCAGAAACACGTACAGCTGCTGATGCCCTTCGAAGGCCGCACGCACATCAAGTGTTTCAAGGGTTGCGTTGTCAGGAACCGAAACGAGGGTTCCGTCCTTCAAACGGGCTTCCAAACGCGGGATACGCACCTCGAAATTTTCGAGTGCTGCGTAGTTCAAATCCAGCGTACGAATACCGTACGCGTACTGGTTCAGCCACGAGCTTGATGTGGCGAGCCAGTCCCGTTGGTTCAATTCCGCTGACTGGAAGTGGTGCGGCAGCACCATCATGCCTTCCTGCCAGGCAACTTGTCGCGTTCTCATATGGCCCTCAGAGAATCGAGTCGAGCGTCAATCCATTGCAATCGCCAGACGCTCGACCTTGCGGGTGTCTACGGTGCGACTCATTACGCACACCAGTTCGGTCGATAGTCGTTGTAGCCTCGACGAGATTGGTATCGAGCTTACCGGTAGAACAACTCGTAACTATCTCGCGGCCGACTGTTTGAACCGATTGTGATGGGGAGTGAACATCGTTCGATGAATTCAGGGCCAGACTCCACTGCGGTACCGCCAACAGAACTCGCAGCCAACGGAGTCGCCCAACCCTTAGCGCGCGAAGTTGATCAGGATGAGTTGGTAGATCAGACCGCTGAACCGTCAGCGTCAGAAGCTCCAGAAAAAAACGCGACTCCGGCAGATGCCGCCACCGAGCTTGAATCACTCTTAGAAGCCCATTTGCCGCACGATTCAAATCGAGAAACTCAGCCGCAAAGGTACCTTGGTGGTGATGAGTCAGTGGTGGCCTTCCGTCCGCAGTGGCCAGCATGGTTTCGCGTATTTCTAATCGGCGTGTGCCTGGCAATTAACTTTGCTGGCCTTTGTGCATTGCTTTTGTATCCCGTCGCAGGAAACGCAGAACAGCCTGACGTGCGATGCCTTGTGGCGGACGCTTATGACTCTGCCGGCATTCCTTCAATCGACTTCGCCACCCACGACGTTGCACGCGTTCTGAATCACAAGACGATCGATGATATTTCAGGCGACGATCGCGTGTTCGCTGCGCGAGATGTGAATGACATCCGGAGCTTTTTCGAATCTCAACTAAGCGATGGCCGCGAGGACACCCCCTTCGTCGGTTACATTGTTGCTCACGGTTTCGGAGACGAAAACGGAGCTCGACTGCTTCCTGTTGAAACCGTTTCTGTTACAGAAGAAACCGGATACAGCATAGAAACGTTGTTGGATTCAATCGCTGAGAGCAACAAGAAATGCATCGTATTGCTGCTGGAATGTTCTCACTTTCAATCGAACTTGCGACTTGGCGTGCAGACGAATGAGTTCGCAGATCAGCTGCCGAGCGCATTCGATCAGAGGCGATCAGCCTGGCACACGGACGCCCGATTTCACGACCGCAGTATCCTGATTGTGAGTTCGACCTCAGGCTATCAACCGGCAGCGACATCGAACCGACTAAGTGGTTCGCCGTTCGCTCTGAGCGCGGCTTACGGCCT
>JBGCDN010000891.1:0-3262 GCA_045105495.1 Planctomycetaceae bacterium | reverse complement strand
TTCGATAAGAACACTGGCAAAGAACTCTGGAAGAACCTCACCGCGAGTGCTCAGGGATATGTGCCTCCGATGATTATTGAGGCTGGTGGAACGCGGCAACTCATTCTGATGAGTCCTCAGTTCATGGCGTCGGTCGATCCTGAAACGGGTAAGAAGTTTTGGGAAGTGCCATACGGAGCCACCAATGGTTCCATCATCATGACTCCAATTCACTTCGGCAATTACCTGTATGTCGCCGGCTATTCGAACAAGAACCTGATGGTAAAGCTTGCTGTCGACAAGCCCGCTGCGGAGGTCATTTGGCAGGACAAACCGCGGCACGCGATCTCGCCCGTGAATGTTCAGCCCATTTTGGACGGCGACGTTTTGTATGGTGTCGGCCAAGGCGGGAAGCTGTATGGAATTAAGCTACCGAGCGGCGATCGTCTTTGGGAAAACAACGAACCGGTTTCAGAGAACGGTAAGCGACCACTTCAAACCGGCACGGCGTTCATCGTCCGAAACGGCGATCGCTATATTTTCTTCAACGAACATGGCGAACTGATCTTGGGGAACCTCACGCCGAGTGGGTTCGAAGAGATTGATCGAACGAAAGTCATCGAACCAACCGGTCTGGCATTTGGACGCAAAGTCGTCTGGAGCATGCCAGCGTTCGCAAACAAACACGCCTACATCCGCAACGACAAAGAACTGATTTGTGTCGATCTCGCGAAGTAGGAACGGGCGGAAAGTTCGAATCGTAGTCACGCAGTTGCGGATACTGGCCTCGGCTGCGTGTGCTGCTGTTGTGTGCTTTTGCCTTTGGATGGCGAGAGAAGAAGGCCAGCCCGGTAGCTGGCCATATCTTTGCATCATCGGTGGAATCATGACTGTTGGCTCGGCCCTGCCAGCCAAGTCAGTAGTCGCAGCAAGATCGATCATCGCCGGGATATGGAACGGAATCTTTTGGGGCTTGTTGGCAACGGGTGTTGAGAGTAACACGCTGCGTCACGCGTTCTTGAACCGATACGCTCGACTCTCAAGCGGTGAGATTGCTGCGTTCTACCCATTCAGCGTGATTATTACAGTTACGGTCTGCACATCGCTGTTCATGTATTGCAGTGTTGCGATGAGGCCTCGCCACCATTTTGCACCACGGAATGGGGAGAGCCTTTCGTTCGCAGCTGTTCTTGTCTACCTGAATGCGACAGTCGTCTCGATCTGCCTGAGTGGCTCAGTGCAGCAATCGCCAGATCGAAGAATATTGATAGTACTGGGGCTTCTGTGCACAGCAGTAACGACGCTGCTCTTGCTTTGGCAACTTCGGCGGCGGGAGGCATGCATTGCGACAGCGTCTGGAGACAGATAGGTACCGATCTCCCGCGCACCCTAACCAGAGGCGTATCGCAATCGGTTACGGATCGTAGCCGAGGTTCGGTGCGATCCAGCGGTGCATGTAGTCCATTGGTTTACCGCAACGTTTGGCGTAGCTTTCTACCTGGTCTCGCGTAACGCGATCGACAGAGAAGTAGCGGGCTTCCGGGTGACCAAAATACAAGCCGCTTACAGAAGCAGCCGGCCACATCGCGAAGCTGGACGTCAGCGTGATTCCCGTCTCCGCTTCAGCATCGAGCAGTTCCCAAAGCAGCGCCTTTGGAGTGTGATCCGGGCAGGCCGGATACCCAAATGCAGGGCGAATGCCTCGGTACTTTTCTGCAATCAATTCTTCGTTTGTCAGCTTCTCATCCGCACCGTACTTCCATTCCGTGCGGGCTTTTTGGTGTAGCATTTCGGCGAAGGCTTCGGCCAGGCGATCGGCAATCGCTTTTGCCATGATGCTGTTGTAGTCGTCGTGGTCTGCTTCGAACTTTGCAGCCAGTTCATCACAACCATGACCTGTTGTGACAGCGAAGGCTCCTACGTAATCAGTGCGTTCACTATCCAGCGGCGCGATGTAGTCGGCGAGGGATCGGAAGTCTTTCTGGCCTTTGCGTTCCCATTGCTGGCGGAGCATGGGGAACCGCATTAGCTCTTCACTTCGAGTTTCATCTTTGAACACGATGACGTCGTCACCATCGCTGGCAGCGTGCCAAAATCCGTAAACAGCTTTGGCAGTCAACAGGTTCTCTTTGATGACGCGGTCCAGCATCGCGTTGGCATCGTTGAATAACTTCTTTGCCTCTACGCCAACGACTTCGTCTTCCAGAATTCGCGGGTATTTTCCGTGCAGTTCCCATGTCGCGAAGAACGGCGACCAGTCAATGTAGTCGCGAAGTTCAACCAGACTTTGGCTTTCAATTGTCCGTGTACCAAGGAACGAGGGTTCGTTGATTTCGACATTCGCCCAATCCGTTTGGAATCGGTTTTCGAAGGCGTCGGCGTATGGAACCAGTTTCTTGTCCTGCCGTTCGGCAAACTGTTTACGCTCTTTGTCTTGCTTCTCTCGGTTCTGCTTGTCGAAACCAGATTTTTGATCAGGGTCAAGTAGAGCCTCAACAACGGGAACCGACAGCGATGCATCGACAACATGTACGATTGGGTGATCGTAGTGTTTTGCGATCTTTACCGACGTATGTTTCGAACTCGTTGTGGCCCCGCCAATCAACACCGGAATATCGAAGCCTTCTTCCTGCATCTGCCGCACAACGATAATCATCTCTTCAAGCGATGGTGTGATGAGCCCGCTGAGGCCAATGATGTCGGCGTTGTGCTTCTTCGCTTCCTCAAGAATTGTTTCCGGCGCAACCATGACGCCAAGGTCGATGACTTCGAAGTTGTTGCACTTTAGAACAACGCCGACAATGTTCTTGCCGATATCGTGTACGTCGCCTTTGACTGTTGCGATAAGGAATGTACCGCGATTGGATTGTTCGGTCGGCCCACTGTCGACAGTTTCGCTGGCGTCGACAATCGCCACAGCTTCGTCACGCGTTCCGGTAAAGAAACCGGCGGGTTGGCCGTTGGCTTCATGAACAAACAACGTTGTGTCATCGCCTGCGATCTTCGCGGCTTCCATGAACGGTTCCAGCCAGGCAACCGCTTTCTTCATCACGCGGGCCGACTTAACGACTTGTGGCAAGAACATCTTTCCTGAACCAAACAAGTCGCCAACAACGCCCATGCCGTCCATGAGCGGGCCTTGGATGATGTCCAGCGGACGACCGTACTTGCCGCGAGCTTCCTCGGTGTCTGCTTCGATATGGTTAGTAATGCCCTTCAGCAATGCGTGCTGAAGACGTTCTTCAACGGTTCCGGTTCGCCATTCTTCCGTCTTCTTTTCGCC
>JBGCDN010000890.1:0-9402 GCA_045105495.1 Planctomycetaceae bacterium | reverse complement strand
GAGTCATTCCCATCGGCCAGCAGGATGATGTCGTCGCCTGCTCCATCGAACAGCAGGTCGTCGCCACTGCCACCGATTAGAATGACGGACTTGCTAGACGAGACTCCGGACGCGTCCAATACGTCATCGCCATCGAGACCCGCAACGACCACCGTATCCCCACCCGCGGCGAACGAAGCGCCCGCCAGTTCGACTTCGTTTTCTCCCGTGATGTCCGCAATGATCGCAACCGATGCAGTGTCACTTTCGACGCCATCAGGATCTGTCACTGATACTGAGGCAACAACAGATATCAAACTCGGACCGCTGAACCCACCGCCAATGTCGTCAGGGTCGATTACAAGAATCCGGCCGCCGTCACGAGTCGTGAATGGTACGTTTACGGCCCAATCAAATGTCAGATTCGCTGAATCGCTATCACTTGGATCAAACGCGTCAGCCAACAGCAGAATCTCGTCGTCCGTTGTAGGAGCAGCCGGCGTCAGAAAGACTGTTGGTGCCACATTGCTGACTTCAACAGTCGTCGCTGCGAATCTTGACTGCGAGGTGAATCCGTTGGCTACAGTGGCTGATACCAGAAACTCTGAGTCTGGATCTGCTCCATCGTCGTACCGATAAGTCGCGGTGTAGGTCCCGGCCGTGTTGTCCACCTGAGCCGAGGTCGTCTCGCCGTTGCCCCAGTCAATTTCAACCGTATAAGTGTCTGTCGGGGAGTCCGAGGAGAACGTTCCGCTAACCGTGACCGAATCTCCTTCATCAACCTGACTAGACGAGAGTGTCAACGCACCGACCGTGATCGGCGCATCCGTGATCTTCACGCCGATGGAAGCGGTGTTACTATCAGCGACACCGTCGTTCACCGTCGCATTGATCGTGTAGTCGAGCAGATCGCCGGAATCATTACGTAATTCCTGCAGATAACGGTGAGAAACTGTCGCCGAGATCGCTCCCGGTGCAATGTCGTGAACGGTAACTTCACCGTTGCCCCAATCCACCGTTGCCGTCCGAGCCTCCGTGCCGGGGTCGGTGAATGGAATGAAAAGAACCGCCGTCAGACCTTCTCGCAAAGACGGTTGGTTCAGCTCCAGCGTGCCAACAGTGGCTGCCGCGTTTTCGACGGTCACATACAACGGTTCGCCTGGAACCAGCTGCCCCGGAGCATCATCATCCTCGACAGTCCACGTAATCTCGAACGGTGATCCATCCGGCGAATTGTCAAGGTATGTATGAGTCGCGCTGAATGTTCGTAGTTCGGTGTCTTCATTGATCGACACTCGTTCTCGCGGACTCTCGTCACCCCAATCAACCCACACATCGTGCGAATCCTTCAGCCCGACGTCAGTTAGGCTGGCAAAAAACGTAACTGAACTGCCTTCAACGATCGTCGTCGAAAGCACAGTCGCTGAGTCATCAAACGATGCGGCCTGTGCTTCAGGCAACACATTGTCCACTTCGATCAAGAACACAGGCGAAGCCGCCACACCACCATGTTCGTCAACAATGTTCGCGACGACCCGATACACATGAGCGTCCGCTCGCGAGGCGCCGTCATCGACGTAGACGTGACTAAAATCGAAAACGTTCTGTTCAGAACCGTCACCATCCGAGAAGTTCAGCGGTCCTTGCTCAGACGTACTACCATCACCCCAGTCGATGGTGATGGTATGCCTATCGCCAATGTTCAGGTCATCAAAGAACCCTGCCAGGTCAACCGTTTCACCTTCGTTGACTCGCTTGTTCAAAGTGAATTCATTGAACCGGATATCGGGCGGAGTGTTTTCAACGGTTACCGTAAAGCTCTCGATGTCAATCTGACCGATGGGTGCGGTGTCATCGATTATTAACACTGACACCAGGTAGTCACCGACGTTTTGATATTCATGTTCCAGAAAGATCGAACGGTCTTCCGGTCGGAAGTCAATTGGTTGAGGCCCGTCACCTTCGCCATAGTCCACAGTGATGGCGAACTCACTCGAGTCCTCGTCCGTGAATGAGACCGTCCGTTCAAACAGGTCGTCTGCAAATATGCTCTCACTGCCACCGATGTCCAGAACCGGAGGCAACGCGGTCAGTTGAGTTCCAATCGGCACCATCGGAGCCAACTCGGATACACCTATAAAGTCTGATGTCGCCTGCCCCAACGTTGGATCAACAACCACCGCTGTTAACAGGCCGCGATTGAAGTCAGGGCCTACCTCAATGCGGAACCGGAAGCGTTCCGGATCGAAATCCTGGTCAAAAATTCGAGCCGGGGCACCGGGCAAGACGTCCAACACGTCCTGCGGAATTGTAGCCCCGCTAAGTTGTGTATAGTTCCCCAGCGGAGTCTGGAGGTTGCCTCGACCATCCAGCTTGGGAGAGGTCGCATAGAATTGCAGGAAGAACCCGGCGGCCGCTCCATTGGTTCCCGTGATATCCAGGAATCCATCCTCCGCCAGATCGGCTGACTCAATGACTGGATGAACTGAGACGCTGTCCGTGTTCGCAGACGGACCTTCGCTCCGTAGATCAATCGACAGTCCCTGGTTCACAAAGATCTGTGGCGAATACGTATCAGGATCCTCCGTTCCTGAGCCGAAATCCGCAGCAGGTTGGCGATAGACCCGCAGGTTTTCACCGGAGCCTGTGTGGCGAATTCCAGGCCCTTCGTTGTTTCTAATCGCACCCGCGGCCAGCTCCGGACGCCTGTGAATATTCACACGCGGCGAACTCGTTTCAATACGCACCCCGGCACCTGAATTGTCCTCTGCGTCAACCAGCAGATTGACTACGGCGTTCTCGCCGTTACCAATAATTTCAATCCCGGGAGATTCGTTGCCCTTGGTCTCTCCATGCAAGTTTAACTGATAGCCCTCACCAAGCGCGTAGTCGTCGTTGAGCTGCGTTACGATTCCGCGCGCGTTGTCTTCGACCAGTATTTCAGAGATGTCCAGTCGTCTGCCCGCAACCGTTTCGTCGGCTTCAATCAGCAAACCGATCTCACTGTTGTGCTTAATTATCGCGCCGCTGATTGTTCCGGAGACACCTTCGTAGTAACCACCGTAGCTGCCGTCGTCGCCGCCTCCAGAAAAATCTGTGTCGCCGCTAATGGAACTTGCGTTCGTCAGCCGCAATCCGATTTCATTCGGAACTGGAATTCGGTCGCCCGAATCGGATCGCCCAACTCCGAAGTTGCTCTCGAATCCGGGCGGCAAAACGAATTCGCGTGAGTTGTCTAACCAAAGTCCGACGCCTTGGTTCCCCGCGAATGTGCCTTGCCTGATTTCGTGATGTTCAGCAGGCAATGGTGCGTCGCCTGTTTGAGTGATTCGAGCGCCAAAGTTCCCGTTCGGGATGGCGTACGCTCGATCGGTACTAATGCCGAAGGCAGAGTAGAAAATGCTGTACGCGACCTGACCGTTCGCGGCCTCGGTCCGCTGGTCATCAATCAGTAGGCCTCCAAGGACATTTCCCGAAGCCTGAGTTCCGTTGACTGCAATCTCACTCGCATCCGAAAGTACGTCGTCGCGAACGATGTGGATTCCGTACTCGGCATTGGAATCCGCACTCATGCCGTCAGCAGTGACCCCAGACCGACTTTGGTTCAGGTCAATGCTGCCAAAGCCAGGACCTACATAGAACCCACTGCCGCCGTTGGCTCCACTGGTCACAGAGTCCGTTGTGAGAGAACCACCGGTATGAGCGTAGATACCGTGGCCGGAAAAATTACGAACCACCAAGCCTTCCAGGGTTACGTCAATATCGGATATCTCGCCACCATCAAGCACCTCAATTCCGTGCACGGGTGGTTGGCCCTCGTCCGTTGTTCCGGCGCCTCGGATTTCTACAGGAAACGGTTCCTCAACGCCGTCTTTTGACGCAATATATGTCCCGCGAATCTGAAGCGAATCTGAGATCGAAGGTAGCGGTGACTGAAGCTGAATAACCTGGGGAGCGTTGACTGGAAGGTCGAACACGATGACATCGAGACGCGGGTTCGCATTCGCGAACTCAATGGCGTCACGCAGTGATCCCGAGCCAGAATCAGCGGTTGTCGTAACGACAAGTGGCTTATGAATCGAGAGATCGTTCCCGTCTCCACCCTCATAATTGATAACCCAGTCATCGCCGTTCCGCCGAGCGATCGCTCCTCCCGAATCGTAAGAACCAAAACTCGTCTCCCACCAGAAACCGCCGTCCAGCGGTTGGGTTCCTGTGTTATCGATGATTACGAATTCGTCAGTCCGAACTGGTTCGAACGACGGCGATGTCGTAATGGCCAGCTGCGGATAATTCAAACCGTCACCCAACCGAACACGATCTGCCTCGACAGCTTCGTGCCAGTTCGTCGGTCCGTTGTCGCGAACTTCAACCAGTAGATCTCCGCTGGGCCCAATATCCACTGTTTCGCCGGTAATTCTCGGCGTAGTGGTCGTGAGAACGTCATTGCCGATGCGGACATCAGGACTTTCGAGAGATGCAGCAGCGTCGGAATGCCCGACAATATGAACACGACCGGTTGCCGTAGCAGACGTGTCGAATTCAACGGTTTCGATTCCAACTCCGACTGAACCATCATCTGTGGTGCGCTGCGTCGTTCCGGTAAGCCGAATTTCGCCTGCACCTGTGGTTTTGAAAACGGCGTCGGGAGCGTGTCGGTGGTCGTCAATCAAAACCCCATTTCGCTCCGCCGTACCGTCAAAGATAATGTCGCCATCGTGGCTGTAAAATTCCGGGCCGCCGCTAACAAGGATGCCAGTTGAAACACCGGATCCCGCCACCTGAATGTCGCCTACACTGCCGCCATGAAACTCCAGCCGAGAACTCCCACCGCTGGTGTTATTGAAATGCACACCGACGTTGCCTGTCCCTGAAATGCTTAGGAGTTCACTTGCGCGGATCTCATCAAATCCGCTGAATTCGATACCCGTATGAGCACCAATGCCTCCGGTTCCGCCCAGTCCGACGAACTCAACCGTATCCCCAGCGAGGAAGTATGTCTGAAACGTGGTCGTGTATCCGACAGAAGCGCGTACGACGATACCGTCGTTGTCGACGGCAGCAGAATCAGTTGATGACCCTCCAGTCCCGTGAACCGATATCGCCGAGCCATTGAATGGGCGGAACCATCGCCCTCCGCCCGGCAGAAAGACACCGATGTTTCTTCCAGCCGCGCCGTGACCGCCCATCCCCACGATCGAAAGACTCTCCGCACCAACAGACGCCCCTTCGACTAGAACGCCGCGGTTGTACCCGGCACCTTCACCTCCAGTCCCTTCAAGGGTCAACCCGCCAGATCCGCCGACCCGGGAGCTGTTCTCGATGCGAATCCCATCATTCAGGCTTCCGGCGTTGTTGGCGAGCTGATGATCTGGGTCCCAACCCGCACCGAATCCCGTGATGTTAGTCTGTTCTACCGAGCTGATTTGGCCATTTGTCAGGTGCACGCCATTGTTGTCGTCACCGCTGCCAGCTCCATAGCCGACCACGGTAACAACCCCTGTCGATGTGATTTGAGCGGCTCCGCTTATCTGGATGCCATTGTTTTCACCGTTCGCTGTTGCAGCGACTGAGCCATCACTGGTCCATCCCGCGCCGAACCCGACAACATCGACAGTGGCCGTTCGGCTCAGCGATTCAACCCTCGCGTTGCTGTAAAGCGATACGCCCATGTTGTTGCTACCAGTGCCACCGCCGTATCCAGCGATCGAAATCGGCCCTGATTGGCCAATAATCTTTGAGCCGACATCTACTCCGACGTTCACATTAGTACCACCACCTCCCCAGCCTGTGATATCGATCTTGCCGCCATTGGTAGCGGCAGTTGACTCGACAATGCCGAATCCAAAAATCGTGACACCAAGTTGGTGCTCCTTGTCCGCGGCGTTGCCACCTCGACCTTCAATCGTGATGCTGCCAGTACCGATCGTACGAACCTGTCCTTCAATCGAGACACCATTGAATTCGCCCTGTCCGTCACCGGCTACGTTGGCACTTAGCGTAATGTCGCCAGTACTCGTTTGAATTCGACCATTGGCTCCAACTCGAATTCGCCGCGCCGACTCCAGAGAAATATCGCCGCCCACATTCGTTAGAGCGTTGCCCCAAACATCGACCTGATGTTCGTCACTATGCGACACCGCGGTCAGGTCGTTCCCATTGAGCTCCAGTGAATCGTAGAACGAAATTGTCCCGCTGTTCCGCAGAGTCAGGTGCGTATTCAGACTGATCGTCTCGTCCGCCGCGGTCGTCCGCACTGGGATCCAGCCATCGTTGTCGTCACCGATTGTCAGGTGAGGCGTGTCAACACGGTTTAGCTCAGCTTCGGTCAGATTCATCTGCCAGGCAAGAACCTCCCAGGCACCAATATTGATGCTCCGGCCGTTGTACCGTCCATGAATTTGAAACGAATTGCTGCCCGCATTGATTGCCGAGCCGACCCCGATCTCGACGTCATCGGCGCCAATCGAATAGCCACCGGAAAAATTCAGCGTCGTATCTGTCGTCGTCAGCGTGCGAACCAAAAGAGACTCAGACACACTGACCTCGGCGTTGGCGATTGTCACATCATCGCCAATGGTCGGAACTGCGTTGGTGTCCCAGTTGTCGGCATCGCCCCACGAACTGCCGTCGCCCCCGCCATCCCACAAAACGGCGGCCAGAAGAGCCCGGTCTTCCAGGGCCTCCAGACTCTGCCGAGGTCGCCGACGAGCACGTCGTACTGGCCTCAGGTTCTTCAGAGTGCTCGACTGAGAGCCATGAATTCGCTTCTGCAGGCTGCGAAGTAGGTTGTGCATGTTCACGAGAGGGGCCGATCAACAGGTTATTCTGCGCAAAAATGGTGCTCACTGTTCTTTACGAACAGACTCGACACGCGGCGAGAACGGCCAAGGGAGCACCTTGCGGTATCGAAGGGTTGACGACGGCTGAGATAGCCGGAAGTTTAGGATCCCCCTGAGAAATCATGGTTCTCAGTGCCGATTCCGACCCAAACTACATGTTGCGAACCCCACACTTCGAAAGAGCCAATACAGCCTCTGGGAGGGCGCAAGAATTTCGGATATGGTAGAAATTCCCCGGTGCGGTAGTCCGGTTCAAGGCTCGTCGAGGCTGGCTTTGGGGAGCCAAATCAACCTAACGTTGTCGATATATCGCCGGTTGGAGATTGAGCTTCCGACAGAGTTGCACGACAAACGCTAGGCTGAAATGGGGCTTGGCTTGTTGGCTCTACTTAGAATTCGAAGCTCTGAGAAGAAGCAAGGTGATGGTAGAAAGAGACTTTTCCACGAACGTAGCCTTGCTCAGCAAGCTTTGCGTCAACAATGGAACAGAGTCCGATTGGCATCAGTTTTACGCCAACTACAAATCGATGATCACCCGCTGGTGCCAACGGTCGGGAGTGCAGTCGTCTGAGCTTGAAGATGTCTTCCACGAGATCATGCTGAAGTTGATTTCGAAGCTCTCAACCTACGATCGTTCTCAGGGGCATCGTTTTCGAAGCTGGTTGAAAACCGTGGTGCTAAACACACTGACGGATCGGCTGAGAACCGAGAAACCGTTCCCTTCTCCCATCGGAGACGCCGACGATTCTGTCCTGAGCCCCAATGACTCAGGTAGTCCGTCGTTAGACGACCTTGCCGAACAGCTTACCGAGCAAAGCACGCCAGCTGCAGCGATCCTCCAGCGAGTTCGCGACCGCGTGACTAATTCCACCTGGGACGCTTTTGTCCGCCGGGATTTGTTAGACGAAGAAGTCGCCACCATCGCCGAATCCCTGGGCATCAAGAAAGCCAGCGTCTATCAATCAGTGTCACGGGTCCGCAAACTGGTGCAGGAAGAAAGCCGCAAATGGTTCGAAGAGAATGAGGCCAACTAACAATGACAGATCGACGCGTAGAACTTCCCATTCGCGCCACGCTCTATCCGGTCGACCTGCTGCGTGCGGAAGTCGTTGGGCAGGTAACCAAACTCTGCCGCGAATGCTGCCGGGATCGCCTCGCTTAGATCGCAAGCAGCAACGTGCGAAACGGCGATATCCTCGACCGAATTTTGGATGACCTGATACTGACGCATCCCCGGGATGTCTCGCAAAGCGACCGACAATTCGTAAAGATCACACGCTGCCCACTGCGTTTCAGCAACGCGCCGCGGACCTTTCCAATCACTTCGCTGAATGCCGGCAAATTGGTCCGCCCACACCGACACTCACCGCGAGCTGCCAGATCTCCCAACTCATAACGAATCAGCGGAGAGAGCGTGTTGAAGTAGTCTGTGATGACGACGCGACCAATCTCGCCGATTCTGCATGGACTCCCATCCTCACGTAGCACTTCGATTCCCAGCTTATGGTCCATCCAATGATGAAATCGCGGATCCCATGGGCAACGGATCGCAATCATTCCGAATTCGATTGAGCTGTAGGTTGTCCAGAACTGAGCATTGGGAAACGCCTGTCTGATGAGTACTTCCTGAGCCGATTCGAGAGCCTCGGCATAGACTCCGACACGCTGTATGAACGTCATATCGACGCCGCGGTCAACGATTTCTCGGGCAAGAAATTCAGCGTTCGTCGGATACGTCGTGAGCGCGACTGCCTGACGAGATTGATAACGATGTTGAATGAACTGAATCTGTTCGTCGATCGTCGCGGTGACATCCATCATCCACTCAGGCGGTGGGTTCGTAGCGGGATGAGTGATATGAGAACAGCTCAATCGACCGCCCAGCCATCGAATCAGCAAATCCTGATCAGCCGAATCCATCGCCGCTCGTGTGTGGGATTTTGCGATTTGTACCGGGATGCCTGTCGACCCCGAAGTTCTGCCGGTGGGTGGTGTATCTCCAAGGATAAGCGCATTGTTCCGAGTAAAAACATCGCGACTAACAATCGGAACAGCATCATCTTCTGCCAGCCAGCCGCGATAGAAATCGTTGTACTGCCGAGCCGCTTCGACAATGCGTCGAAAGCGTTTCGCAGCATAGGGCTGATCGCGAAATGATTCAGGAATGAACGCCATGCGAACATGATGCTTTCTGATTGATTGAGCTATCCAGCCACGTGACGATCGGCGATTCATCGCGAAAGCACAGCCTTGGATCAGCGTGCCTCTCCCGACATACTGACTTCTCGATCAAGCCGAAAGCAAGAACACTACCAGGCTTGGTTTCGATATCCGATTCGGGAGACTCCACTGAAAGTTGTTTACATCAACAGGCGGTACTACCCGGAAGGCGTGGCTGGACCGGCCTTCTCAGTTCAATCTTTGGCTGAAGAAGTCTCGGTAATGGGGCATGACGCCAGCGTGATCTGTCTTGGAAGTTCGGAATGTGATATCGCCGAGCACAACGGAGTCGGTATCCATCGTCTTTCGCAAACAGCTGAGCCCGACGAGACGATCGCGACTGTTCAGCAGATCCTGTCTG